>JAFXWR010000234.1 GCA_017542725.1 Lachnospiraceae bacterium
AATGGTTGACTTTGCTCATACTCTTGTCTAAAACTTGTAATCCCTCCAAGACCTGCGCCACTGCCTGGTGACACTCCAACATTTACACCATAGACTGTTTCTGTACCTTGAATACCAAGTAAGCCGCTTGCTGAGTAATTGGTGTTTCCACCTATATTCCCAATAAATGAGCTTTGATCTTTGTTTATACATCTTCCTTGAGAGTCAAAAGTATAATACGCACCACCAATTTGTAACGTTGTATTTACAGCAAGACTTCCGTCGACTTCTGACAAATAGTATTCGCTTCCATTTTGATCTTGTATCCATCCTTTTACAAGAGAGCCATTGCTTGCATTGAAATAAAACATTTTACCATTTGCATTGACCCAGCCTGTATCCATTGCGCCATTTACTCCGAAGTGATACCAGATGCCATTTACAGCCGCGAATGTATCGACAAGACATTTGCCATCATAGAAGTAAAACCAAGCGTTTCCAAGTTTGTTCCATCCAGTAAGCATAACTCCATCATCGCCAAAATAATAATAATCCAAAACTCCATTTGTATAAGTCTGCACCCAACCAGTAACCATCTGACCATCACTTGGGTTTAAATAATATTTCTTTCCGTTTGACTCAACGAAACCAATTTGCATCAAACCATTTTCATCAAAAAAATAATATTTTCCATTTATAAGATACCATCCAGTAACTGCATATCCAGCCGCATCAAAATAATAAAAGCCGTTTCCTGTCTGTAGCCAGTTGTTCATGACATACTGACCGGTAGCAGAATTAAAATATTTATATCTATTATTGTCTTTGTACCAATCTGCAAACACTGCATTGCTAAATGTAATGACTGAAAACAAAATTGCAGTTGTAAGAACTAATAATTTCTTTCTCATAATTTTCCTTTCGGGCTCTGCAAGCATTCGCCCCTACGAGGGACGGCAGGGTGTCGCCCCTACGATATTATAGCATAAGTTTGGATAAGATTCACTTATTTATGTAAAATTTTTGTGATCAAATTTTTAAATGCTCTGTATCCATTCATACCAAATGTACCATAGTCAGCATCGCCAAGCGCGCCTCTTACGATAGCCCAGACGGCATTGTAGAAACCGCTAAGCACCATATAACATGAAATCAGTGCTTCTGCTTCCTTATCACTCTTTGGCAAAAAATTACTCTTTCCTTTTGCTTTTTTATACATCTTGTAAAGTTCAAATGTCTTCTCTTCATCAAAGCCCACGTACACACCAAAAAGTGCTATGTCAGAAATTGGGTCCGCCATGCCACCATATTCAAAGTCTATTAGTTTCATGCCATCTTTTGTCACAAGAACATTATATGGATTTGGGTCTCCATGGCATAAGGTCTCTGGTCTTTTCATTTTAAGAAGCCTCTTTTTTATTTCCTGTTCCTCTTTTACTATCTCATCAAAATCTTCGTATGGTACTATGATATTTTTTTCTTTTATGATATTTAAATACTCATCTATCTTAGTTGTCATATTGCAGGTTGCTTTTACATTTACACCAAGAGAATGGAACTTTCTATAGAGTGCCATGCATTTTTCGAGCTCTTTTTTATTTTCTATATTAAGATTTCTTGCGCCCTTTATACTCTTTGAAATTTTGTACCCGGATTTTTTATCAAAAAATACTATCTCTTCTGTAATGTCTTTCCCTTGAAGTTTTTCCAATATCTCGCCTTCACTTTTTCGACTTATAAATTCATCTGTATTGTCGCCTGGGACTCTTGCAAAATACTCAGTCCCGTCATAAGTAAATCTATATGAGCGATTTGTCATACCCTCTTTCACGCAGGTAATATTTTTTACTTCGTTATCCTTTATGTGAAATGTCTCAGAGACAAAAGACACAGCCTTCGAACCATATGACTCTATATTGTCATCAAATTTCTTTATATCTTGTAGAGTATCAAACTCATATATCACTCCCTTATCAAGCTTGTACATATATATCTTAGGAAGTTTTGCAAAATTTTGAACCAATACATCCTCCCAATAGTAATTATCGGTTGATGTTTTATCATAGTAATTTTCAATCATAGGTATAAACTTGTGTAAGAACTCTTTTGTCATAAAGCAAGGTCCAACAAGACAGTAGTCATTTTTGCCGCCAATTGCTACAGACTTTATTTCATTTTTGCTATTTACTATGTAGCGCCATTCATTTTTGCAGTCTTCATAAAATGCTCCTGTGTAGTATGGCTCAACTTCGTATTTATGATAAATATTTTCTTCTATATATACATCAGAAACGCAGATATACATATTTTTATTTTTTAAAATCTCTCTTGCTACATAGAAAGTCGATAAAGTGTTTTTATATTTATACTCTCTATTGTAAATTAGTTTCACGCCATATTTGTCTATCAGATAATCAAATTTTTCTTTTAGATATCCGACCATTATGGTTATGTCGTCAACACCTGCTTCTATCAACTGTTCTATCTGCCTTTCAATCATTCGCTTGCCTTTTATCGTGATAAATGATTTTGGCGTATCGTAAGTAAGTGGAGCAAGTCTTACACCCATGCCACAGGCAAATATAGCAGCGCCATCAACCTTGTGTTTTTCGAGAAGTTTTTTTCCAGTTGCAGTCACTTTATAATCGTCGTCTTTTTTTACTATAAGATTATCGTCAACTAACTCTTTGATAGTAAGATTTATCTTCCCAAGCGAAACTTTGAACTTGCTCGCAAGTTCTCTCTGGGTGATGTTGCTATTTTCAAAAATTGATCTTGTTATTAAAAATTTTAAATTCATAATTATTTAATCGGGCTCGTGAAGCTCTCCCCTATTATGTTCATATGTAGTAAATTTTTATGTGCTATGAACATTATAACATAAGTGTTTTATATGTCAATACAACTTTGTCTTGACAAATACAGAGAGGTTTGCTATAATGTTCAAAAATAATAAAATTTTAATGATTTTGAACATTAGCACTTTACAGGATATCTGAATTCAAAATGATTTTTAGGAGGTTCTATGAATTTTAAAGAAGAGTCAAAGAAACTTGACTTACCAATCATCATTGTGCCATTTGCTCTCATACTTCTCATATGTCTCTTTCTATTTTTAAGACCAAATGAGACAAATGAATTTTTCACAATACTCAATCCATTTTTTAGAGATAAGATGTCACTCGTATATCTCTTTGTAAGTTTTGCATTATTTTTAATTGCAATCTTCTTGTCATTTTCTAAATATGGAAATATCGTTCTCGGAAAACCAGGTGAGAAGCCAGCATTTTCTTTTTGGGGCTGGGGCGCCATGATGTTTTGCTGTGGTATGGCAGCGGACATACTATACTACGGATTTACTGAATGGCTTAACTATTCACAGGAAGCTTACATCATATCAAAGGGCAACCCATTTGATTTTTCAAATGTTTATTCATTTTTCTTTTGGGCAAACTTCTGGGAATATCTTGTAGTAGGAACTTGTTTTGCATTTATGATGCATGTAAGAAATAGAAGTAAACAAAAATATAGCGAAGCTATAAGACCTCTCATCGGAAAATATGCCGATGGCGTTATAGGAAAAATTATAGATATATTTGCAACTATGGCAATAATTGCTGCCGTAGCTTGCTCTCTTACTTTCACAGTACCAGTAATCACTGTGTGCCTAAATAGTTTATTTGGTATTCCTGCCAATCACATCACAACTATTGTTTTACTTATACTAATTTGTGTCATATATAGTATCTCTCTTGCAAATGGATTGAGAGGAATAAAATTCTTGTCGAGCATCTGCATATATGTATTCCTAGTTTTCATTCTCTATGTATTTTTACTTGGCGGACAGGCACAGTTCATTCTTGAAAGCACTTTTAAACAAATCGGACTTTTATGTGATAACTTGTTCTTGATATTCACCGACATAGACCCTACAAGACAAAGCACATTTGTTCAGGACTACTGTGTTTTTTATAATGCATTCTGGCTCACTTGGGCAATCACTGTTCCATTCTTCATCGGTGTTATAAGCCGCGGAAGAACCATAAGACAAACTATACTTGGTGGACTCGCATTTGCTATGCCAGGTTCAGTTCTCTGCTTCTCTGTTCTCTCAAACTACTCTGAGTCAATACAAATTTTCAACAAGATTGATTTGATAAATATCTACAACACAACTGGCAACGCATACAATGTAATAAGTGAAATCATCAACACATTGCCATTCCCAAAAGTTGCACTTCTTATACTTATAATTTCAATGATATGTTTCAATGCTACAAGTTTTGACTCTATATCTCTTACTTGCTCATACTACTCATATAAGAATTTATCAAATGATGAGGCGCCACATAGTTTTATAAAACAGCTCTGGGCAATCTTACTAATACTCTTCCCTGTAGCACTTATTTTCTCAGAAGGCACTGCAAATAATTTGCAAAATGTCGCAGTAATATTTGGCTTCCCTGGTGCTATACTAGTTATGCTAGTCGTCATATCGTTCTTCAAGGATGTGCATAATTACCAAAATGAAAAACAATAGATAGACGAAACTCTGTCGTCACAACAAAAAATAGGAGTCATTGCTCCTATTTTTTATTACCCCTACGATGTGTATTCTTTTACTATATCTAAGATGCTTTGGTAAATGTTTTTCTTGTTTAGCATGTCACTATATACTTTTGTGGTGCACTTCATTGTACTGTCCATGTCAAATATCTCTTTATAGTTAAATGTCTTTTTGATAAGTGAGTTGTCGAGGCGAAGGAATTTTGATTCGTGAGGGCTCGCAGTGCTCGCCCCTACGGCAGCATTCGTCCCTACGGCAGCATTCGCCCCTACATGTATAGCCCATGCATCAAAGAATTTCTTTGTTAGGACTTCTGTCGTAAGACACGCTTTTTTATCAGGTCCTATATTGTAATTACCTTCATACTTTTTGTTTTTCTTTTGCATTGCCATAATATTTAAGTATAAAATAAGTGGCTCAAGAACAAATTGATATGGTCTTATACTTTTTGGATTTCTTATAACCATATCTTTATTATTTTTAATTGAACGATAACAATCAGGTATTATTCTATTTTCATTTAAATCGCCGCCACCTATTACATTTCCTGCACGGGCAGTAGAAATTCTAAAAATATTTTTATCACTAAAGAATGATTTTTCGTATGCATATGTTACAAGCTCTGAGCAAGATTTTGAATTTGCATATGGATCGCGTCCGCAAAGTTTGTCGTGTTCTTTGAAAGCATAGTTTGAGAGGTCGTTATTTTCGTAGACCTTGTCAGTGGTGACATTTAGTATAGATATGGGCTCGCAAGCTTCGCCCCTACGATGAATTTTTGAGAGTATGCCATGTCCAGAAAAAGTTTGGCGGATGGCTTCCATTAAGTTTACTGTGCCCATCACATTTACTTCGTAAGTATATCTTGGCTCTTCGTAGCCCTTCAGTACAAGTGGCTGTGCCGCCATATGAAGAACATAGTCAGGTTTTACTTTTTTGACAAAGGCTTTGAGTTTTTTTATATCGCGAATGTCTGCGAACATTTCGCCAGCGACAAGTTTTTTCTCACCTTTTTTTAGCAACTCATATAAACTTCCCTTCTCCGGCTTTAATGAGTAGCCGTAGACTTTCGCACCAAGATATTTAAGAAGCACGCACATGTATGAGCCTTTGAAACCTGTGTGTCCGGTTATCAAAACTTTCTTGCCACTATAATATTTTTTCAATTCAGATATTTTTAACATTTACCACACCTTCCAAGGTGCTTTGCCCTCATTCCATAGTTGATTCAAGAGTTTCATCTCTCTCTGCGTATCCATACACTGCCAGAAACCTGTATGTCTAAAACTCATAAGTTGTCTATCAGCTGTGAGTTTTTCAAATGGCTCTTTCTCAAGTGCCGTGCTATCTCCAGCTATATAATCTTTAATCTTTTTATTTATAACCATGTAGCCACCATTTATTATGGCTGCATCATTATCCTGTTTCTCTCTAAATGAAGTGATTACTCCATTATCATCTATATCAAGCACACCCTTCATATTTGCTATAGATACTGTTGTGATGGTTGCGATTTTGCCATGTGACTTGTGAAATTCTAAAAGTTTATTTATATCTATATTTGAAAGTCCATCACCATAAGTCAGCAAGAAATTGTCATCAGGGATATAGTCAAGCACTCTCTTGATACGGCCGCCTGTCATAGTATTTAGACCTGTATCAATCAATGTTACTTTCCATTTTTCTCCGTTTTTATTTAGAACTTTTAACTCATTATTTTCCAAATCGATAGTGACATCTGATGTGTGTAAAAAATAATCAGCAAAAAATTCTTTAATCACATATTGTTTGTAGCCAAGACAGATAATAAAGTCGTCAAAGCCAAAACTACTATAATATTTCATGATATGCCAAAGGATAGGCATGTCGCCTATCTCAACCATTGGTTTTGGTTTTAGGTGGCTCTCTTCGCTGATGCGAGTGCCGAAGCCACCGGCTAAAATTACTACTTTCATTTTAATCCTTTCGGGACGACAGGATGCCGCCCCTTACGGTTATTTAAAAATATTAAGGTGCTGCTTTTTGAGGATATAGAGTGCTGAGCGGATGTGGTCGGGATTTCTTCTATACTCAAATGCAGTTTCTAACTCTTCATCCGTCAACTGATTATAATTTTTTGCTTTCTCTACCAAATCAGTATATATTATCTTTCGATAGTCTGCCTTAAAGATCTCATCAGTAGTTGTAGTGATGTGACCTAATAAAAAGAAGCAAATAGACGCCACGCTTATGATTAAAACCACTACATTGAATTTTGATATCTTTGGTTCTGCTACTTTAATCTTTCCCTCTGCTATCAATTTTTCTCTTCTCTTAAGATAGCCCTTAGAAAGTTTCAACTCTTTCTTATCCAATACATAATAATTCTTATAATGCACAGTTTTGTCAATATATAGTGACAATATAAGTATGATGCCAATTGTGAAAAACATATACTGTATACTATATCGGCTGGACATACCATATTCATCACGAACAAATGGATATCTTGCCAATAACACTAATACATAATTCGCTGCACCATATACAACAAACATCAAAGGGAAAATATTATTGTATGAATTTAAGTCAAAAATATTCATTGTTGAAGAATCTCTTGACAAAATATTTACTACAAGCACAAAAATAGTTATGAATATGATTAACACATAAATTGCGCCAATTAATAAAATCATTTTCTCATCTATAGTCTTAAATGCTATAGCATAGTCAAAAGTTTCAACACCTATCACGCTGCTTGCAAGACTCTTTAACAAAAATCTTATAGGGAACTTAGGGTCTTTTGCTATAAGTTCTACAAGAGTTATATCTTGAAAGCCTACAGGTATAAGCGCCTCGCCAGTGCTGTTACTCTTAAAATAGCAAGAAAGGCAAATGACTGATATTATAATAAGTATAAGGAATTTGAAAAATATTTTGAAGGTTGATTCATTATTGACAGTGCTATATTTTTCGCCTTTGAATTTTCCAAAATTTCTTATTTCTTGATTATTGTACTGTTCTTTAAAACCTTCGTACAAATCTTTGTCTGAGTCAAATGCTTCCATCTCACCTTTATTATATTTATTTCTAATCGCTATAAATGTAAAAATTTCTATCGTAGAAAAAAATATCACTGTACATAAAAATGATACAGAGTATGAACCTCCAAAGCAAAGTGAGCCCACTGCAGTGAAAAGATATACGAATAAATGTGCCCTCAAATTCTTCCTTTGAAGTTGGCTCGTGTCTATAAGCGCCACCATATTGGTCAGACGATTATTTTCTTTTTTATTTCCATAATACTTAAGGTCGGAACTATCTATATTTTCAAGAGTCATTATAGTCTTTGTTCTTTTACTAATCCTATCAAATAAATAAAACACAAGTGCAATTATGCCTATCATGAGAAAGTGTGCATAGCCAGTGCCATTTAAAATCATTTCCCAAGACATAAGTGAAAATGAAATAAAGGTAACTACTACACTTGTAATCGACTTTATTAGTTTTGACTTAAATGTATTTAATACATATTTTACTGTGACGAAATTGAATAGTACAAGCCCAAAAATTCCAAGTATCCTGTCGAAATGAACTGAGTACTTAAAGTATGTGACATTTATATATCTCGCAAGGAAGGTAAATGGAATTCGCGATATACCTTCCCAAGACAAAAGGTATTTTAGGTCAGTCACATCTTCAAGATAGTAATTGATAATTCTTATGTAGTCACTAGCAACCACGTCGAGTGAGGCGCGAAAGATGTAGTAGACTAAAAAGGCGAAGCCTAAGAGACTTAGTCCTAGTGCTATTAAATTGTTTTTTTTGTTGTTTTCGTTATTTATCATAATTTATTCGGGCTCGCAGTGCTCGCCCCTACGGGTTATTTTTTCTTGGTTTCTAGGGCTGAGACACAGAGGTCGCAAGCTGAGTCGCCTGTGATATTTACTACTGTTCTTCCCATATCAAATATTCTATCTACACCAAGTACAAGTGCTATACCATCTACTGGAAGTCCTACTGCCTGGAGAACCATAGCGAGCATGACAACTCCAGCTCCTGGCACACCTGCAGTACCTATTGAAGCAATAGTTGCTGTCACAATAACTGTCAATATTTGTGACATAGTGAGATTTACTCCATAACAAGTTGCTATAAATATAGTGCAAACTGCTTGATAAATTGCAGTTCCATCCATATTGATTGTAGCACCAAGTGGCAAAACAAATGATACTATATCTTTTCTACCACCAAGTTTTGTGGTGCATCCTATATTTAATGGTAAAGTTCCAACTGATGATGCACTTGAAAATGCCATAACCATAGCTGGTCCAATTCCTCTAAAGAATTTTACCGGATCTACTTTTGCAATTCCCGCAACCATGATTGAATAAGTTATAAGCATATGTAATGCGTAACCGACATAGGCGATTCCTATTACAAGTGCAAGTGAACCTATAATTTTTGGACCATTTTCTGCTATGACTGGCGATACAAGACAGATAATTCCTATTGGAGAAAAATGAATTATCATATCCATCACTTCTATAAATACAGCGTTTGCTGATTCAATTAAGTTTGCAAATGCTTGTGCTTTCTCACCTGCTATTATTATAGCAAAGCCAATAAATAAAGCTATAACTATAACTTGAAGCATAGATGCATTCAATAGTGGTGCAACTATATTTGTAGGAAACATATCTGCAATAACTTTTACAAAGTTTTGTGCTTCTTTTGCTTGGTACTCTGCTCCTGTAGTGTCAAGAATTACAAAACCTTTTTTGAAAATTGTTGCAATTATAGTTCCTATCACAAGAGCTACAAAAGTCGTGCAAAGATAAAACAAAATTGTTTTAATTCCTATAGACCAAACTTTCTTTATATCACTTAAGCTAATAATTCCTGTGATGATTGATAATAAAACTATAGGCACAACTACAAACTTAAGTAAGTTTAAGAAAATGTCTCCTATAGGTTTTACATATTCTTTAAGCAGGTTAAGTGCAGAGCCAGCGTTACCAGCAAAAACAGTTGAGTCGAGTATACCGCCTTCGACACTTATTAGTCCTAGGATGACTCCGATTAAAAGACCTGCGAAAATTTTTATTGAGAGTGGAATTTTTTTGTTTTTCATAATTTTCCTTTCGGGTTTGCGTTTGCCCCTACAATATTATACACAATATTTGGAATTACTGCAATAAAAAGGGGCGACAAGATGTCGCCCCCTTACATAATTATTGAACTGTTGCTTGTTGCTGCTGTTGTTGTAACTGTTGTAATTGCTGTTGCTGTAAATATTGAATTCTCACTGCCTGTATATACTGTAAGAAGTTTATAGTGTTTATGAGTGGTGTAGCTTCTTCAAGTGATCCACCCATAGTTCCTGTAAGTGCTGATACATTGGTTGCAAGACCTATTCTTGCTCCATTTGCATCTACAATATATCCATCTGGAGTTGTGCCATTTACTACCAATCTTCCATCATTACCGAAGTAGTAGTAAATACCATCTATCATTATCCAACCAGACAACATTGCACCAAATGTGCTACTTGTTGGGTCTTCATTTAAGTAGTATACGCCAGTTTGTTCTACTTGCCAGCCCTTCAACATCTTGCCTGCCGCATCAAACTTGTACCAAGCACTGCTTCCTACTGAATTTGATACTAGGTAGTAACCATTTGCTGCTGTTCTATTTCCTGATGTAACAATTGCAAAGTTACCTGTTAATTCGAATGACCAAGAATCATCAAGTGGGTTATAGAACCAGCTACCTTGTGCTGGACTTCCACTTGCGTTGAGTGCGTTTGCGATTGCGGAATTGTCTTTAGCGATTGTGCTGCCGCCACCTGAAAGTGGGTTGATGCCACCGCCAGCACCTCCGCCGCCGCCACCGCCGC
>JAFXWR010000235.1 GCA_017542725.1 Lachnospiraceae bacterium
AACAAAAATCTTTAAGAAAACCGTGTGCGTTATTTTTGCACTTTTATTAAGTTTCAATAGTTTTGCAGCGGCTGTATCAGATAATGATGGAAGTGCATTTATTACAAAATCTGAATTTGACTCATTAAAAAATAATTTCCAAGCACAAATAGATCGGTATAATACAAGTATAGATATGAAGATAGATAGCGCGATAGCATCATATCTTTCCGGTATTAGAGCTGTTGCCTCTGAACCAAGTAAGGTATTGGTTGATAATTATAGTGATATGATGTGGGTTGGAGATTATAACATATACGGAAGATGGAAAAAATGGACTTCTAATACTGCGATGACTTCCGATATGAATAATAAATGGTTTACACCAAGTTTAAATGAAAAAAGACATACTTTTAGATCACCAAATGGTAGCTATTATTCATCTTGGACTCAAGCATGGACGCAGCAAACAACATATTTTGAGTTTATGGGTAGTACTTTTTCTAATGGCGTTTGTGTAGCTAGATATAGTGAATGGGCAAGAAATAATGAATCGGGGGTTCCTACATTTATTATGCAACTGAAAGAAGATGATGATGGCAATTGGGTAGTAGATAGACCTGTTAACATTTATGCTCTGAGTGCGCATAGTATGTCTTCTGACCATACCCAAAGTGGTACTACGGGAACAGATGCTTATGCTTGGGGTAATAGTAGATGGTGGGCTACTGGTATTGAAATTTTAGATAAGGAAGCTACGGATATCATAAAATTTAAGGTGTCAGCCCAAAAATTGGGATCTACGGCAACCTCAACATATATAGATAGACTGACACCAGCAAATTTCCCTTTCCCTTGCACCTGGTGTGATGATTATGGTCACAATGCTGGAGGCGGTTTTACAGATAAATTTGATACACAGACTCAAGTATATAGTACTAGTACTGGAATTACAACAAGCAATTATTTTAGTACAGGTTGCACATGGAATAAGATTGACACTAGCAGTGCAAATGTACAGTTTGAGTTTTTGAGAAATATGATGCTTGGACGAACAAATTCTCAACAGGTAAATGCTGCATATTTTAAAGTGTATAGAGGTGAAAGAGGTCAATATGATTTTACAAAATCGTCAACTAGTGGTACCATGAGTGGGAAAATAACTAATTTAGCGACATACAATTCACGAGGCCCAATTCAAAGTGATGGGATTACTACGACAAATACTACAGTTGATGTATCAACTTCATTTTCTGTACCACACTGGCCAACTGAAAATCTTAAAGATTTGACATCTGGTAGATTTGTGTATAATGGTAAAGGCCTTAAGTACGGTGAGGGCTTCCCACTTAGAATAGATAATCAAACAAATGGATATTTGCAAATCTCATTTGATAGTTCATGCGAAGGCATAAATAATGGAGGAAAACTTTCATCACAAGATTTAAGAATTGATATGAGAAAGGAAAATTTTTTATCTTCTACCACTAATTGGGCCCAAGGATATAAAGGGCTTGTAAACCCTGATTCAACAAGTGAAGCACTTGTCACACTTGGTGGATATAGGTATACGACTACAGATGGCAAAATTAATCTTACAGTGCCTATGAAAAAAGATGAGAGTTTATGGATAAGAATTTGTCCATGGGATAATACTAAAGGATATTGTGCTAAGTGGTCAAATTTAAACATGACTATGAATGTAAATTAAAACAATAACTCATCAGTAAATAAATGTAAGTTAAGAGATATGTCATGGTGCCAAGCATCCGATTGGAATGACATATACTTCATCATTTCTCTTATAACCATACTCGGTTGCAGTAATTATTAATTTAAGGTCTGGTTTGCGAATCAGACTTTTTTTATTATTTTTATTGTATTCATCTATAAGTTGTTCGATTTTACACAAATGAGCACTTGCATTTTCGACTTCTGACTCGCCTAATTTAAACTCTATGATTGCATATCGACCATCATCTAAATGTAGAACGGCATCAGCTTCTAACCCAAATCGGTCATGATAATATGATAAAGAACCATTGTATTTAGAAGTATATATTTTTAAGTCTCTAATGCATAGTGATTCAAATAGGAATCCAAGGGTCTTATAATCAGTGTTAAAATAATCTGGAGATATTCCCAATGCACCAACTGCTATTGAAGGGTCTATAAAATTTCTTTTTTTCTTAGACCTTATAGAAGTCTTAGATCTTATATTTGGAGTCCAAGCATCTATATCTTCAATAATAAATAATTGTTCCAGTGCATTTATATAATCATAGTAACTTGGCTTCGATAATTCGATTGTTGCGTTAATATCTGATAGTATGGTATTAGTATCTGCCATTGTACAGATATTTCTTGCGTATGATTTTAGTATAGTTTTGGCAGTGTTAGGATTCCTTTTTACTTTATCAACATTTGATATGTCAGTTGAGCAGGTTTGACTAAACAAATCTTTCGCTATAAGTAAACTTGATTTTTTTGTCTTTGCATTTAGGCTAGCAGGCCATCCGCCTCTGCAGATAACAAATTTTAGTTTATCCATTGTCAAACTTGAGTGGCAACTTTTAAAATTCTTTTTATTAAATAAATCCATGATAGAAACTTGACCATTTGATTCTTTACTTTCATATAGACTTAATGGATACATTTTTAATTTTGATATGCGAAGAGTTCCTGTATGTGGCGTATCTATCATTTTTGAGCTTGAACCTGTCAAAATGTATTGTCCAACTAAGTTTTTATCGTCTATATCTTTTCTTATTGCACCCCAAATTTTTGGAGCATCTTGCCATTCATCAAATAAACGAGGCTTTTCGCCTATTAATAGATCTGATGGCTGCGTTTTTGCTATCAGTAAATAATTATCCCTTTTATCTTCATCTTGAAATTCAATATAGCTTTTAGAAAAATGTTTGCCTGTAGTTGTTTTGCCACAACCTTTTGGACCAACTATATTGACAGCACCAAAAACACTCATTTTTTCTTGCAATAAATTATCGCTAATTCTATTTAAGTATGTCATATTATAATCCCCCCATATGCTAAATATTCAATATTTAGTTTACGTTTTTGCTTGATAATGATTTACACTTTTGGAGTTTATTACTTGACATTTTAGCATACAAAAAATTATGCGTCAACTTAAATCTATTGAATTGAATAACAAATTTTTGTATAATAATTATGTAAAATAATAGCACTACAAAGGAGTTTCAGCGTGCGAGTTTCTACATATAATACATACATACATACATACATA
>JAFXWR010000236.1 GCA_017542725.1 Lachnospiraceae bacterium
ACTTGGAAACTTACAAATTACCAATAATAAATATGTAAATTGCGGAACCATAACAGCAGGTGGATATCCAGTTGCACTGAGAATTAACGGTGAAAGTAAGACGATGAAAGTTGGTTCTGGTTGGATGAAGATATATGGCAACAGAGCATATAGTGATGCTGAAGGAACGGTTCCTGTAGATGACATTACTTATCCACAGCATCACTTCTTCGAGGCTTACTTCGACAACAAAAATGCACCTATAGTTCAGCAAGCAGGAACTAAGTTTAACGCTACAGCGAGTAGGATAGAAAATTTCTCTTTCTCTTCTATAGACTATACTGGAAAGATAATGAAGTGGACAAGCAACGAGGTTGATGAAAGCTATGTAGGAAGATTCCATGAAGTATTTAAAGTGGATACGTATTGGGATGATGATCTTACGACTAAGGAAGAAGAGGGATATGGAATAGTAAAATATGGTGCCCCAAACCATAAACATAAATTATGTGGAGTATCTACTGCATCAGCATGCCTTCATGGCGATATAGTAAGCCATACAGAAGAGATAGGATATAGAAAGATATCAAACATGTATACTTCAAGAGATAAAGTTAAGACACTTCTTCAGACAGGAGGTGCATTTGTTCTTACAGCCGACTTTGATACAAGAAATCTTGAAGGTACAGGAGACCAATACATAACAGTAACACCAACAGCAGATCTATATATCTGCTTAAATGGCCACAAACTTAATGGTGTGAGATTTGTTGGAGGTACTAACAGAAATGTATATATAACTAACTGTCAGAATACTACATCAACATTCTCAAATGACATAACATCACATGCTATGTTTAACAACATAAGCGGAGAGATTTATGGCATAGATAAGAACATATATGTTAAATATGATGTTCTTTCAAATACAACAGGGGCAAATAATCAAAATATAAGATTATATAACGCATCATTCTCTGAATGTTCTACTAATAAGCAGACATATCCATATATTGCATTATATCAGACATCAGATCAGACTTCATTTATAGAAGACTGCGATTTCAGCAACATAGACACAACTTATTTCTTGGAGAATGATACAGCAAGGACATTTGTCTTTAAAGATAATACATTCCATGATATGAACTTAGATAGAAGTTTTATGGACTTTGATTCTGGTGCAGTAAAAGTAAGATGGACAGGGACAAATAATATTTACAATATAAATTATGCGAAAGCCGCAACAACTTATTTTATAAGATATGCAGCATATGCAGCAAATGAAATTAAAGTAGATGGAAACTTAAAAATTACAAATTCATCACCTACCTCTGATATGAATCATTTCATATATGTTGCAGGTGGACGTTTTGGTATAGAAGAAAATGCAGCTCTTGAGATTAAAAATAACACTCTTCGTAACTCTGTTGCAGCGGGTAAAGGAATCTTATATATCGGTTCAAACGCACATATGTATCTACACGGAACACTTGATATAAGTGACAATAGATTTACGGGAACAAGAAAGAGCCACTCAGATGTAGGTCTCTGGTATGCAAACAAAACAGAATCAATAGAGATAGGTTCAGGAAGTATTATTATAAGAAACAATACCACTGCAAGAGAAGGTGCAAATGTTAGAAACTTATACTCATACTACGGTGGAGAAACAAGTGAGGAAGGTGTAATTTCTATCTTTAAGCAAAAAGCTGGAACTAAGTTTGATGGTATTAATTCAAGGATAGATTCAGTTGCCATAAACAGCGAAGAATATACAGGCGTAATTTATCCAAGTTGGACTAGCGCAAATGTCAGTGGCTTTGACGAAGGTGTAGATTTTGCTGATGTATTTAAAGCTGATACATATGGTGGAAGAAAAGGTCTTGTGCTTGATGTTGAAGAAAATAATGTTATTATAAAACTTGCAGACCATTTCCACAAGATTTGTGGTGTTCCAGAGACTGAGGAATGTAAGCACACACTTATAGGAAGTCATGGAATAGGCGACACAGAGGATATTAAAAAATTGTATGCAAGACTAACTTGGACTACTGAGGAAAACTTGATAGAAAAGCTTAGAGCAGGTGGTAGTATGTTCCTCATGAGAAGTGTTAAACTCGAAAGTCCAACCATCATAGATTTGCAAGATGATTTATACTTGTGTCTTGGAAATTATTATATTGAAAATGTAATTTTTACAAGTAGTACAGGTCATAAAGCTTATATCACATCTTGCACGGAAGAAGTAGAACAACCTGAGGAAGAAGAGGAAGAAATAATAGAGTTTGATGAGGCAGAAAATCCAATATCAAGCCCTACATCAGGAATGAGTTCTAGAAGAAATGATAGAGGTGAAGTAGCAATTGTTGCTACAAGTCCAGAAGCAGGAGCAATATTTAACTTAGATGTAGAAGTTTATAGTCCATATAATATTTTAAATATATATGCCAATAAACTCTATGAAAATTCAAGTAGCACAGTAAATCACAGAGTGGCATTAAATGGTGTTATATTTAAGAATGATGAGAAGACAGCAGGTAATTATAACTATGTGGCAGTAAACACGAATAATGAGTTGTTACTTGATGGAATATCATCAGATGGACTTACAAATATAAACAATATAATTGATGCAACTAATACAACTGTCACAATTGGCGGAGACAACAACATAGTTAATAATAGAATAAATGGCAGTGTATTTAACACACATACTGCAATCTTAAATCAGGAAAATGGATCAATTAATATTTCTGATAATATTTTTAAAGTAAATACTGAAGAGGGTTCTGCTTTGAAGATAACAGCTGATTCAAGTTTAAAAGGTGCATTTACTGCTGAATCAAATAAATTTGAAAAGACAACAGATACAGCAAAAACTTCTATAATAAGAGTTTATAATTCAGATTTAAACATAGGTGATGGAATAATAAATGTATCAGATAATGAAGATTCTTTCGGTATGTATTCTGATAAGCAAGGTTTCATGAGACAGCTTGATGCTACTACATTTAATACTGAAAATTATATTGAGAATATAGCTCTTATAAATGGAACAGGCGATCTTATAAGTGGTGCTGTAACTGCAAATGATAATTTTACACTTTCAAACGATGTTGCTGAAAAATCTTTTGATGCGTCTACAGTAAGTAATGCAGACTACAGAGCCTATAAGGGTGCAAACAACAACATAGTAATTGGAGTTAGAAAGCTTAATCTTGATTTTAATGTACCAGAAGGCAAAACACTTTTAAATGATGATAATTACTTAGATGAGTATAATATTGCAGGTATTCAAGAAGCAACTATGAGTAAGGCAACATTTAGAATAGGTAATCATTATTTCTTAGGATGGGCTACTACTAAAGAGAGAGCAGATGAATATGTTGTAGATGTTGAAGATGGAGAAGTTTATGATACTCCGTTTGGAGTAAATGATAAATTGCAATCATTTACATTGTATGCTGTATGGGTATACAATCCACATATTCATAAGATATGTGGAACAGCAACTAATTCAGAGTGTAATCATGATAATGAACACTTAACAGCTCATACAGAAGTAATTGAATATGAGCCACTTTTAGATACGCTTACTACTCTTGAAGCTGGTAAGGGATATAATTTGATTGCATCATCAAGCACAAGTGTAAAGAGAACATTCACGATAGACGGAACGGTATATATTTGTTTGAATGGATATGCACTTTATAATGTCCAATTCTTGCCAAGTATGAGCACTAGTAAGATAGTTATATGTAACTGTAGCGAACATGAGGCAAAAGTTACAAGAAATGATGAGACAAATCCTACGTATCCGGGAATGTTTAATCATATCAACACTTATATATATGGAACAGGAAATATAATCAATTTTGAAACTGATGTCATCATAGATAGAAGTGGTGGCGGCTATAATCAAACAGTGGAGATTTATAATGCACATTTTAGTCCTGTAGAAGGTTTTGAATACACAGGAGGTCGAGCTCTTATGTATCAAGAAAATGGTGGTGATAGAATCACTATATCACACACTACTTTTGAAGGATATAAGACAACAAGACTTTTGTCAAATCATTATGATCCACTTTATACGCATGGCAGTCCTATTTTTGGAATATACAATTCATCTATAAAAGGAAACACTATAACAGGAAATGGCGCTATACAAAATGATTATGGAACATTAAATATAGAAAATGTTGTATTTGAAGATAATACTTTAACAAATGATGGACACTTGATATATCAAGGAACAGGAAATGGAACAATTAATATAAAAGATTCTAAGATAAGAAGAACGAATGTAAATGCTACGAAAGTAGGCAACATTATTTATAATGCTGAGGGTACTACAAATGTAGTTTCCACAGAAGTTTTGGATAATAAAGTTGATAGACTTATAGATGTAGTAAGCGGCAATGTTGTTATTGGCGATTTAGATATTAAAGACAATAAGTTGAATAGCAAACTTATAAATATTAGTGGTGGATCTGTCGATATACAAGAAAATAAATATGTAAACATTAGCACAAATGAGCTCGCGATTAGCGAGACAGATTTTGATAGTTTAGTTTATCTTGATGGAACAAATCCTATACTTAACATAAAAGGTGATTTGACAGTAAGAGATAATGTAGCAACTGGTTCAGTTGTAAAGACTTCCAATACCATAGCGGCTATAGGAGTTGGTGAAGCAACTAACCCAAGGATTAATTTGGGAAGTGGAGTAATCAACATATCAAACAACAAATCAGAAAATGATATATCAGTTCTTAATCATATGTATGGCATGTACTCTAAAGTAGAGAAATTTATGTATCAGACAGATGGCACTACATTTAATTCTGCGAACTATATAGAAGAAGTTGCTATAGGTGATGCATCAGGAACTATAAGAACTGGAAACATAATGGCTGACAGTAATTTCGCATTTGATAATAGTGTAGCTGAAAATTCATTTAAAGCATCAACAATTAGCAATGCTGAATATAGAGCATATAAAGGAACTCCAAATAATATCGTAATTGGTATTAGAAAGCTTCATTTTAATTTTAATATACCAGATGAAACTACACTAATAGATGATGAGCACTATCAGACAGAGTATAATATCGCAGGTATTACTAGGGCAAGTATAAGTAAGGCAACATTCAAGATTGACAAATTTGTATTTATGGGATGGGCAACAAGTGTCAACAGAGCAACGAACTCAATTGTAGATGTAAAAGATGGTGGAATCTTTGATACTCCATTTGATGGTTTGAATGATAAATCGCAAGAGTTTTATCTTTATGGTGTATGGAGATATGATGATGATCCACATATTCATAAGATTTGCGGAACGGCAACTAATTCAGAATGTGAGCATGACATAACAAATTTAAGTCAGCATTCACAAATAATTGAATACAAGCCACTGTTTGATTATATGACATCTCTTGAATCAGGCAGAGGATATTATCTCGTTGCCTCATCAAGTGTGACGAGAACATTTACTATCTCAGGAACAGTTTATATTTGCTTAAATGGATTTGAACTTTCAAATGTAGCATTTAAAGGTGCAAATGCTTATAGTAGAGTTTATATATGTAACTGTAAAAAAGAAACAGAGATGACACAAAATGACGAAGACTATATGTTTACAGATATTAGCGCCTATGTATATGGTGCAAATGGAAGAATAGATTTAAAGACACAGTCACTTGTTTCATTATCTTTCTATAATGGACAAACTATAGAGATTTACAATACACATATGTCGCCAAAAGCTGGATATGTAAACGATAATACTGGCACTGGAATCATCACGCAAAACAGCCCAAATAGCAGTGTAAAAATATCAAATTCAATAATTGAAGGGTATAACACTCATATATTGTTACTTAATAATGATTCAAGTCATGGAAGTTCATTAGTAGGCTTATATAATTCAGTATTAAATAATAATAATATAAATGGTTTGGGCTTGATTTATAATAATCATGGCAGTTTTGTTATAGAAAATACTTCGATTGATAATAATACTTTAGAGGATGACGGACACATAATTTATCAAAACGAATCAGGAACTATTGATATCGCAAGCTCATCAATAATGCATACTAACAGCGGAGCTCCAAAAGTTGGAAATATGATTTATAACCATACTGGAACTATCAATATGTCAAATTCAAAAGTAGAGAGCAATAATGTTGTAGCTTTGCTTAATGAATTTGAAGGAAACTACAACATAAGTGGAAATACCGACTTTATGAATAATAGTGTTGAAAGAACATTGTTTAACATTCACGATAATGGTGTTATGCATATAGAGGAAAATGCGAATGTAAATATTTGTAATAATGAATTAATAGTAAGTGAAAACAGATTAGATAGCGTAGTTTACCTTTCAAGTACTAATCCAACATTTGATTTAAGAGGCAATGTCAATATCACAGGAAATAGAGCAACTGGTTCTGTGACAAAAATTTCAAATGCAATTTCTGCTATCGGAATAGATGATTCAACTAATCCAAAAATAAATCTTGGAAATGGAAAGATTGTAATAAAGGACAATGTTACAAATAGCACTTCATTACAAAATAACTTCTATGGTATCTATTCAAAGGTAGAGAGATATATGTATCAGCAAACAGGTACTACTTTCAATACTGAAAATTGTATAAAAGAAATAGCACTTGTTGACAATACTGGCGCTCTTAAGACAGGAAATGTAATGGCGGATGGAAACTTCAAACTTGACTCAAGTATAGTTGAAAAATCATTTAAGGCATCAACCATAAGCAACGCTGAATATAGAATATATAAGGGTGCAAATGAAAGTGTCGTTATAGGTGTCAGAAAATTATATATGCATTTCAATACTCCACAAGCCACTACACTTATAAATGATGAGAATTATCAGACAGAATTAAACATTGCAGGAACTGTGAAAGCGACTATTAGTAAGGCTACATTTAAGGTTGAAGATTTTGTATTCTTAGGATGGGCGAAAACAATAGCGCGAGCAACACTCTCGATGATAGATGTTAAGGATGGTGGTTCTTACGATATGCCACTTGACGGTACAAATGATAAAGCACAAGAGTTTAATTTGTATGGTGTATGGAAATATGATGATGACCCACATATTCATAAGGTATGTGGTGAAGCAACTAATTCAGACTGCGATCACGACAATGTTCATTTAAGTCAACATTCACAAATTGTAGAGTATCAACCATTATTTGACCATATAACAACTCTTGAGGCTGGCAAGGGGTATTACCTAGTGGGCACGGCAAGCGTAGCAAGAAGCTTTAGGGTAAGCGGCACAGTCTACATTTGCTTAAATGGATATAGTTTTGAAAATGTGGCATTTGAAGG
>JAFXWR010000237.1 GCA_017542725.1 Lachnospiraceae bacterium
TCTATGTTAAAATTTTAGTTTCATTTTTTTAAAAAACATTTTTATGCCTTTCACATCAAAATGATGGCAGCACACACCTGTGTTGTCAAATTACTCGTAACTAAAATTCGACTAAAAATCGCCAACTATCCCTTCACGGATTGTCGACAAAACTCGGTTTATTTTAGCTGCACCTATATTCTAAGACATAATTCACATTTTGTCAACAATTATTTTAGCGCAATAAAAAGGGACGACAGGATGTCGTCCCCTACATTTGGGCTCGCAGTGCTCGCCCCTACATTATACTCCTGGTCCTACCACTTGAGTTGATAAGAATGTCGCTGGACCTGCTTGAGCTGCTGGCGCTGCTGGGCCTACTTGCATTGCCTGTGCTGGTTGTGGTCCTACGAATGCCGCTGTCGCTGCATCTTGGATAGTCTTTACAGCTGCTTCTGCACTATATGTCATATTTGTAAGCGCACCGCTTGCATTAAATGTCATAGTGAGTCCGCCGATTGTGATTGTCTGGTTACATACCATCTGACCATATCCAGCTCCTCTTTCTTCGCTTAAGTAGTATGTGTAATTGCCATCTTGAACTAAACCTGTCTGCATATAACCATTTGCATCAAACTTATACCATCCTGTCTGACCTGCATCATTAGTTACTGCTTGCCATACGTCTTTTACATTTTCACGTGTCATAAATGTCGTTACTTGAAGTGTTACATTTCCGTTTGCATCTGTATTCCATTTTGCTTCATTTGATGGTAAATTGTATTCTGAAATTGCTGTTGTGTTTGCTGTTATTGATGGGTTTTCCTTTACTTGATTTGCTAATGCAGCATATTGTTCTGCTATATTCATACCTGCTTGCACTTCTGCAACTGCTTGTTGAACTTGACTACTATTTGCTGCATCAGCAGATATACCTGCTGCAGCTACCATTTGAGTTACTTGAACTTGTGTTTGTTGTTTTACTGCTTCGCTCACATTAGTTTGAGTAAATTGTTGTGTTGCGTCACCTGTAAATCCTGACTCTGGTCCTACACCTTGAACTGTGCTAGCTCCTGGTGTGTTTGCATCTTGTGCTGGGACTGCACCACCGCCTCCACCGCCGCCGCCACCATTTCCTGGGCTGCTATTACTATTTCGATTAACTGATGGCTGCGCATTTTGTTTGCCGTTTTTCGACCATATACAATATAAGTATTCATCTCCAGCTATAAATACATTACTTGCTAATGATCCAGATAAGTCTTTATATCTTGAATAACCAACAAGAGTATATCCAGATCTTCTTGGCATAACAATTCCAATTATCTTATCTGACGCTGTTCCTCCTGGGACATTTTCATATACCATCAAAGTGCTACTTTCTTGATGTACTTTTACTCCGCCGCTTGTTCCTTTATCTACAACTTTACCATATGTTCCACCATTTGCGTCTATTTTTACAGTAAAATTACCTTTTACCATAAGTGGTGTAAATACGTCTCCATCTTTTATAGGAGCATTCATATCTACATCCTTCATGTCTTTTGTGTTCTTTCTTGGTGCTAATTTTGAAGCTGGTTCTTCATACTTCCAACCACAAAGTGCATATCCATACTCACTTCTATATCTATAATCTTGTTTTTCTATATAGTCAAACCACTCTCCAAATGTCATACCCTCTTTTACAGTTTGAGTCCAAGGTCCACCGCTATGATAACTTGCATTCCATCCCACAAAGTCTCTTATATCTGCTACATAGTCGTGAGGCAGTATTGCTCCCTTTATATTTGGTGCTTTTACGAATGTCAATGCACCTAAACTATTTGATGGGTCTGTAAGTTTTACTGTAAATGTAACTGTTCTATCTACATACAAAGCTTTTAATACTATTTCATACTTTATCTCATCATCAATATAATGCATATCGTCGCCAAAATGATTATCTTTTGTGTATTCTATATTGTAACGCTGTCTATGTAATTGTACTTCCCACTTATCAAATACTTTATTGTCAAGTGTAGGCTCTTCATATGATTTTTCATCATCTTTAATATTTGAAAGTAATTGCATATGTGGGACATTTTCAAATGTCTTTGTCTTGCTACCATCTCCAAACTTTCCTTCACCTGCATCAAATACCAAAGTAGCTTTAATATCTGTCCACTGCGCAGTAAACTTAGCTTCTTTTACTTTATCTTTGTCATAGCTTGTAGCTATTCTATATTTATCAGTTACTTGCTCTCCTTTGTCATCTATCCAACCTACGAATGATAATTCACTACGGCTTGCTTTTGGAACCATGTTTTTAATATCTTTAAAGTATGTTGCATAAGGAACTGTAAATGTTGATTCACCAATAAGTTCTCCACCATTTGCATCAAATGTAATAGTTGTATTTAATGGTTCTACTATAAGTTTACATTTTATATGTCCCTCTATCTCAGTTTCAGGAGTTACATCTACACCATTCTCACCAAAAATTTTTATGCCTGTTATCTTGTATCCTTTTTCTGGTTGATTTTCAAGAGAGAAATCAAACATATTTTTGTATTTTTCTAAGTTAAAATGATCGCAATCTTTTAACTTTTGACCCATTTCACCATTAAAGGCTGCATAAGCTTCTTCTTTTCCATCTATCTCATAATAAAAGCTATATGTGTATTTTAGCACTGACCATTTTAAATGTATAATAGTATCTGTATTTAATACATAATTTCTATATACTTCGTCACTATATTCACCGGTTTTGTCATTATAATTGAAAAACCATGCTGCTGCATTGGTTCTTATTGGGCTATATTGATAACCTTTTCTATAAAAACTTGGAATATCTTTTTCAATGTCATCTATAGTTACTCCTTGTGGCACCATCAAAACTATATCTTTCATTTCAACTACATTATAAACTGGGTTTCCGTCTTCATCTTTAGTTTCTTCAATAGTCTCTGCACCATGTGTCTTAATAGTTAATTTAACATTTTTTGTTGCATCTATATATGATGCTACAAGACGAGTGTCCTTCTCTATAGCTTCATGCTCTCCAAAATATCTTACATCATTACCTTCTGCATCTACAAGTCTCCAACCTGCAAATACTTTGCTTGCATCACTTGGAGTTGGCACTTCATAACCAGCACCTACATATTCTTTTATAGGTGTTATAGTATCAATTAATATGTTTTCAATTACTTTTTCTTTGCTATTATCAGCAAAATGTCCGTCTCCTGCATCAAGTGTGAGGTTAGCAGTAAACAATGCAACAACATCCATTGCTGACTTGTATGGTACAAATATTTTACTTCTATAATGGCTATTCTCATCAACCACAAGAGCGGTATCTCTATTAACTATAAGATTGTCCAAATCAAGATACTTAAACCACTGACCTGCAGCATAATTCAAATCATCAGTTCTTGTGCATTGAACATATTTAAACCAAGTATCAAGTCCTGGTTTTGAAAATCCTACAATTGTTGGCATACCTTTATTAAAATATTCTTCAAAACTATCTACAGAAAGAGGTGGAACTCCACCAAATTTACCAACATCCAAGAAGTTAACTAGTGTTTTGTTAATCTTGTCATGGTCTACCTGATACCAACCAGCAAAATGGTATCCTTGTTTTGCATATTTATCAAAATCTGCATTATAAAGTTCAGTAACATTACTAATTGGTGTTCCTGAACCTAATTCCAAATACAATTTTTGTTTGTCAAAACTAAATACTGGGAATGGTGAATACATTTGAACTTGCATTGGTATTCTTCTTACATGCGGTGTAAATACATGTGGTTCAGCTCTATAAAGGTCTCCACCATACAACCATGTATCTGCATATTTCCTGCCTTTATTATCTACATAAAAATTTTCACCATTTTCAAAGATATGCTTTCTCGTTTCATGGAGGCCATCTACATCACACATCAATACATGTTCACATCCACCATACTTTTCCCTCTTTGGCTGCCAACCTATCGGATCACCGCTTTCTGGGAAATAAACTGAAGATATATCATTTGCACCATGTTCTTCATGTAGCCAGCTATGAAATTCATAATTATAATCATCTACTTCACCATCATTATTTAAACATATAGGGTCTTCATAGCCTTCACAATCATATAAACTTCCTTCATAACAATCTTGAAAAACATCTTTGCCTTGCTTCACATCTCTTGCAGGAAAATCTATAGTAAACTCTTCTCTGCCACTTGCATACTTCATATTAGGTCCTGATTTAAATGTAAGTTTAAGAGGTTTCTTTTTCCAAACTGCAGTAAACTCCATAGGTCCTTCAACTATAATCTCACTAAAATCTACTGGTTTAAAATTTATATATTTTGAGTTAAGTCTATCTGGATGTTTTCCCTCTTGCCAACCAAGAAGGTCTCTATCATAAGCAACAGGAAGTTCAAATCCTACTTCTTCTAAAGCTTCTGTTATAGTTTTACCTTTTAATGCAAAAATTTTTCTAGTTTTTCTAGCACTATAATCTCTTTTCTTTCCAAGTCTATCCGTAAATATATATTTTGCAGAATCGTCAGGGAAAACTCCTGTTTCATATGCTATACTTGCAGCAGAATCTACTGCCACATGGAAATATCCCCCAGCATTAAGTGTTATAAGGTATCTATCTTCCTCGTAGTGAGCTATATATTCTTCATTCCAACATATTGATGCTACTTTTTCATCTACATCCAAACCAAAAACAATTTCTCCTGGATTAGCAATATTTATGTCTTTATAATATGGGTCATATGGCTCTTTATCTATAAGTGGAACCCACCATCTTTCAAATCTCATATCCTTCATAGGTATTGGCTCTTTATAATTTGGCAATTTATGTATTGCTGTTCCTGGTTTACAGTATCCCATGTCATAAACTTTTTTTCTATTTTCCTCTATATCTTCTGCACCTTCATCAAGGTAATAACCCATATCCCCTGCATTTAATTTTACATGTATACTTGCTACTTTATATACAGGAGTAATATATGGATCATGAGCATTGCCAGATAAAACAGCCTGGTCTACAAAAGTATCTGTATCTTTTATAATATCGTTCTTCCCATTAAAGCACCATCCTAAAAGTTCAAGGCAATCATATACCGCTGGATATGTATCTTTTGTATATGCAACTATACCATTTTCTTTTATAGTATCTAATATATTGGCATCATAAGGAAACTCTATAAAACTTTTACCATCTGACTCTACGCCATTTACTAATACATGTTTTTCGATTCTAACTTTATATGTTTCTGGTTCCCATTTAGCATATATAGTTTTATCTTCTGTGAGGTCAACTATATCAGTTTCTTTTATCAATTCACCATCTCTCTCAAAAGAGTAACCAAGTAATTTGTATCCTCCTCTATGAAAGAGAATATCTTTATCAAACTCTCCGTACTCTTTGCCGTTTTCAACAACCTTGGTCTCTGGTATTGTGTAACCAGCTTCTGCTGAAACATCTGTACTTCCATTACCACCATGTGATTTATCATTCCAATTATAAGTGAGTGTGAATGTATTTACGCCATCACCAAAAAGAGCATCGCTTGCACTTGCGATGGTTTCTTTGACCTCTTCTACAACTATCTCTTCTACAGTTGTCTCTTCAGGGCTCGCTGAGCTCGCCCCTACGGATTCGTTTTCCTCTGCAGATTCGTTTTCTTCTACGGATTCGTTTTTCTCTGAAGATTCGTTTTCTTCTACAGATTCGTTTTCCTCTACAGATTCGTCTTCCTCTACAGATTCGTTTTCCTCTACAGATTCGTTTTCCTCTACAGATTCATTTTCTTCTACAGATTCGTTTTCTTCTACAGGTGTCTCATCTTCCTCTGGCTCTTCAGAATTTTCTTTTTCATTAGAGATTTCTTCTTCAGAGTTCTCTTCCTCGTTCTCAACTTTTTCTTCTGCAGGATTCAAAAGTTCATCTTGATTATTTTCTACAAGATTTTCACTCTTCTCATCCTTTGCCATCTCTACGACAGCGTCAATTGAATTGGCAAGTGTGTGTATCCCTGCACTTGTCATTACCATCGCAACAATCAATAAGATTGATGTGGCTTTCTTGATTAATCTTCCAATGCTCATTGGTCTTCCTCACTTTAA
>JAFXWR010000238.1 GCA_017542725.1 Lachnospiraceae bacterium
CTCTCCAATCACTTACATTCAAATAGTTATCGACAACTTGCTTATAATTAAGAAGTGTCTCTTTTGTTTGTCTTATATCACTGTGTTTCTTTCTGTATAATATGTATGCTTTCGCTACATCACTATAATCATATTTAATTAAAACTTCTTCTACCGAGTCTTGAATCTCTTCAACAGTTATTACACCATTTTTAATCTTAGAACTAAAAGCCGCTGCCACGCGTTGTGCAAGGTCATCAATTATACTTGGGTGTGTCTCTCTTTTACACGCCACAAATGCCTTGTCAATTGCATCCTTAATTTTTTGGATGTTAAAATCAACTTGTTCACCATTTCTCTTTACAACAACAAACATATTCGTACCCCTTCAATATTTATTTTACATACCCACCATAAGTCAAGTTATTATATCACAAAGCAGCATAAAGTCAATATATAGTTATTAACAATATTTTTAATACTATATATTGTGGTTTTAGAATGTTGATAAATAAGGGGCACCGCATAAAATGGGGCTTTTTTAGACACTATTTACCATAGATATTTTGAACCATTTTTGTGTAATTTCCGTCATTTTCAAACACAATTATAGGTTCAAGAACTTTAAGACCTGCCTTCGCATTCTTCACAGACTCTATAAGACAAAGTGTTGATGGCTTATCAACTCTTGGATAGATGAATTGAACTTTTTTCACTTCAAATGAATATGATTTTAATATTTCTGAAATCTCAGTAAATCTTTCTGAGTGATGAACTATGTAAAATTTTTTATTTGATTTTAAAATCAAACTTGCAGCTTTGCATATCTCTTCAAATGTGATAAGCACTTCATGTCTTGCCACAATTTTTTTGTCATTCAAATTTGTAATGCCGCTCCCAGCTTTTATATAAGGTGGATTGCAAGTTATCATATCAAATGATTCATACATTGATTTGTATTTTTCTCTGTCATTGAAAATATTTTTGATGTCATCATTTATAACACTAATATCACTATCAATATTTTTTGCATCTTCTACATTTTCTTTATTGTATGCAATTGATTTATTGCAGAGCCCCACCTGCTCCTTATCTATCTCAAATGCAGTGAACTTTACATTCTCTCCCAAAAACATTTTTCTCTTCGCATACATAATAAGTGGTATAGGTAGCGCACCCGTACAAAAATCACAAACCTTTAGGGGCGAGCACTGCGTGCCCGCCCTCAACGCAAAATTAGCAAGAAGAACAGCATCAATTCCAAAATTGAAACTGTCCTTGTCTTGGTAAATGTGGTAGCCATTTATTTCTAAGTTTTCTAATTTGATGTTGCTCATGTATTTTACTTCGCTATACATAAAATTACTATTCAATAAAACTCATTATAATATCAATGACCTCGTCAATAATTTCTTTTGGTGCCACTTCTTCAAATTCAGCATCCCTCTTTGTTAAATCAAGTGCTTTTAGCTGTTCACACAATACAACCCCATGCGTTTTTGTTTTACCATTTAATGCAACATGGAAAGGATGCTTATTATCAGTTGATGTTATAGGGCACACAAAAGTCAAATTACACATTTTATTATACAAATCATTAGTTACAACTATTGCAGGTCTTCTTCCTTGTTGCTCATGTCCTATTTGGGGGTTGAAATTCAAATAAACGATATCGCCCTTTTTAAACTTTTTTACCATATTTCATCACCCACACTGTTTCCAGTGTCAATTTCATCAACATTAAGCTTTTTTATTTTTGAAATAGGTTTTTTATAAAACTCCGTAAGCCTTTCCTCTAAAGTTTTGTGCCTCTTTTCCTTTTTAATAATTATTTCGTCATTAACAGAGTGAATTGACAATTTATCATTAACCTTAATATTCAAATCCACCAAAACTTGCTTAGGTATTCTAATGCCGCTGCTATTTCCCCATTTTTGAAGTACTGCTGTCATATGTAACCTCCTATGTATATATTATGTATATACATTATAAAATGCATCATATACTTTGTCAAGCATTATTTAATCTATAGATTTTTTATCGCGTTTTAATATATAATATAAATATAATGAAACAGGAATATACTAAGAGGAGTATAATGAAACAAAATTACATTTTACCAACAATTTATAAAGAGACTACTAATGACTCTATAACTGCGAGCAAGATAAATAATATACACGAGTTATATGATTATTTAAAGTGCGAATATAATATTAATATTGATATGTGCTATAATCAAAAAATATTGTATATAAGTGACTTACACATTGAAACCATAACCAGTATTTTAGGAATAAATGCTTTTGTAAAAAAGTTAAAAAAAGAAACACTAAAAAATTGTTTAATTGATAGTTATTCAAATATATTTATTGCTGGAGATATAAGTAGGGAGTTTAATTACTTTAAGGCCTTTATAAAAGCCTTAAAAAAATATTTTAAAAGAAATAATATATTTATTGTATTAGGCAATCACGAATTGTCAATAGAAAAAAGTGAAATAAAAAATATTTATGATAAATACAAAAAAGAACTAAATAAATATAAAAGAATCAATTTACTTCAAAATGAATTAGTTGGCATAACACAAAATTCAGAGTTTAGAATTTTTAAAAGGTTTAGTGAAATTAATAATAAAGTTAGAGAGGAGTATGATTACTTCATTTTTGGAGGAACTGGATTTGCTGGTTTTAATGAAGAGTGGAATGCAAATAATCTAATTTACGGAAAATTAGAAATAAATAGAGCTAAAGAGATTTCAGAGAGTAAAGCATTTTCAGAAAGTATAAACAAAGTTAATGACATACTGAAATCAAAAAACTTAATCATATTAAGTCATTTTCCTATTCAAGATTGTTTAGAAATTAAGCCACACAATAATGTAAATTATTATATTAATGGTCACACTCATAGGAATTACATGAAAAGATTAGACAATAATAACATTATATATTGTAATAATCAACTTGGTTATTACTCAAATAGGAAAAACAAAGTTTTTTTTAAGTATTTTTCATTTGATAAAAAGTTCGACTATTTAGATTATTTAAACGATGGTATTCACAATATTAGTTCAACATCCTATAAAAAGTTTTTAAGATTTAAGAGTATTCATACTTCTAAAACCTTTAGCAAAAATGAACAACTATATTGTTTGAAACGAAATAATTATTACCTTTTTATACTAAAGACTTCTAAGTCTTTATGTATTTTAAATAAAGGTGCAAAAAAGAAATTACCTAATAAACCTCTAGAATATTTTTATGAAAATATGAATAAAGTTATTAAAACTATAAAGACTCCATACGATAAATATTATGAACTTCAGAAAAAAATATCAAAAGAGGTTAAAAA
>JAFXWR010000239.1 GCA_017542725.1 Lachnospiraceae bacterium
TGAGTTTGTACCTGCAAGTTGGCCCATGTGAACAGGGAATATGAGGTTGCCTGCTCCGAAGAACATGCCAAACAGCATGCTACCAACAATAATGCTTTCTTTTAGTGATAAATTTTTTTTCATAAAACACTCCCTTTATAAAATGAATAATTTTAATATTTTAGTATAAAATAACTTTGTTTTCAATAGAAAATTTATTTTTTATTGTATTTTATTTTGAAAGGTTATATGGTATAATAGTAAAAAATGAGGAGGTTGCATTATGGAAGATAATAATGATGTTAAGCAAGAAACAGTAAATGAAGAATATAAACCAATTTCTATGTGGGGATATTTTGGATATGAGATTTTGTTTAATATACCTATCATAGGATTTATATGTATTATTATCTTTTCTGTAGGAGGCACAAGTAATAAAAACTTGACAAATTATGCGAGGTCAAGACTTTGCATATTAATAGTCGTTTTGGCAATATGTGGCATAATGTTTTTTGTTGTCGGAACGGCGGCTTTGATAAAGGCATTGCCTAATATAAGATATTAGTTAATTTTAAGGGGCTTTTGCCCCTTTTTGTTGGTAAAATGTTGTTAAATATTACTTACAATAACTTACTTTTTTCTTAAAAAATGCTTGACTATTTTGTAATTTGGGGTTATGATATTTATAACTTAATCAATAATGTTCGTGAAACGGACTAAAATATCCTAGGAGGGATTAAATTATGAAAAAATTATTATCTGCTTTACTTGCAATAGTGATGGTATTATCATTTGTTGCATGTGGACAAAAAGCAGCAACTACAACTGCTACTGAAGCAGCAGGTGGATCTAAGACTGTAAAGGTTGGTGTATGTATCTACAAGTTCGACGATGCATTCATGACTCTTTATAGAAATGAATTAGACAAATATTTTAAGTCTAAGAGCAATAGTGATGTAACTTATGAAGTTACTATCATGGATGGAAAGAATGACCAAGCAGAGCAAACAAATCAAATTGATAACTTCATTGTTCAAAATTATGATGTTCTCATTTTGAACCTTGTTCAATCATCAGGTGCAGCAACTATTATGCAGAAATGTAAAGATGCTAATATACCTGTAGTATTTATTAACAGAGAGCCATCTGAGGCTGATATGAGTGCAAACAATACTGGTGACTATGCTGGTAAGTTTACTTATGTAGGAGCTGATGCTCGTCAATCAGGAAAGTTCCAAGGCGAATTAATTGCTGACCTTCCAAATAAGGGAGATATAAATGGCGACGGCAAACTTCAATATGTTATGATTGAAGGTGACCCAGAGAACGTTGATGCAAAGTATAGAACTGAGTTTTCTATTTCTCAATATAAAGATAAAGCAGGTCTTGAAGTTGATCAATTACTTGACCAAGTTGGTATGTGGGATAGAGCAAAAGGACAACAAATAGCTCAAGACGCTCTTACTCAATTTGGAAATCAAATTGAAGTTATCTTCTGCAATAATGATGATATGGCACTTGGTGCTAAGGCATCTATCGAAGCAGCTGGAAGAAAAGTTGGAGAAGATATCTATCTTGTAGGTGTTGATGCTCTTGCTGAAGCAGTTCAAGCTGTTATGGATGGAGCTATGACTGGAACTGTATTAAATGACCACGTTGGTCAATCACACACAGCAGTTGATTGTGCAATTGATGCAGTAAATGGAAAGAAGTTAAGTCTTTACAATTGGGTAGACTATGTAAAGGTAACTCCAGAAAATGCTAGTCAATACAAATAATCAAGAATGACATAATTTAATAAGAAAAGACTGAGCATCTTAAGTTGCTCAGTTTTTTTATCTGATATAGAAATCTGCTAAGGGGGGTAAACATGAGTGAGTATTTATTGCAAATGAAGGACATCTATAAGAGCTTTAATCATATATATGTGCTCAAAGGTGTGTCATTAAATATTCGCCCTGGTACAGTTCATGCACTTATGGGCGAAAATGGTGCTGGTAAATCAACACTTATGAAATGTCTTTTTGGAATCTATACAAGAGATTCTGGAGAGATAATATATAACGATGAGCACATAGACATTAAAAACGCAAAAGATGCGCTTCAAAAAGGTATTGCGATGGTTCACCAGGAACTTCAACCAATACCAGAGAGGGATATTGCAGAAAATATTTTCTGCGGTAGATATCCATTAAAACAGGCCGGTCCGTTAAAAATTATTGATCATAAAACTATGCATGATGAGGCGGATAAATATCTAAGAGAGGTCGGACTTTCATTTAGTTCGGAAACTAAACTTGGTGATTTATCAGTTTCTCAAATGCAATCAGTAGAGATAGCAAAGGCAGTATCTGCAGATGCAAAACTTATAATTCTTGATGAGCCAACATCATCACTTACTGAAAATGAGGTTGAATTGTTATTTGACATTATCAACAAGTTGAAAAAGAAAGGTGTTGCATTTATATACATATCACACAAGATGGAAGAGATACTTAAGATTTCGGATGAAGTTACTATCTTGAGAGATGGAACTTATGTAGGAACTTGGAAATCATCAGAGCTTACTACTGATTTAATTATAAAACATATGGTGGGTCGAGAACTTACCAATAGATTCCCTAAGAGGGAAAACAAACCTGGAGAAGTAATATTTAAGGTTGAACACTATACTTCTCCAAATAAAAGAAGCTTCCAAGATGTAAGTTTTGAATTGAGAAAAGGTGAGATACTTGGTATAGGTGGACTTGTTGGTGCACAGAGAACAGAACTTATGGAAGGAATATTCGGTATCAGAGATAAAGTGGCTGGTACTATGAAGTTTGAGGGAGCAGAGCTTGTAGTCAAGAGACCAAGAGATGCAATAGTAAAAGGTCTTGCATTACTCACAGAGGATAGAAGAGCAACAGGTATATTTGGAGTTCTTTCTGTAGCTGATAATGTAGGTATAGCTTCTCTTGATAAATATCTTGATTACGGATTTATATTGAATCATAAAAAATTGAAAATGGTTGTTGATGAAAATATTAGGAAGATGAATATTAAAACACCAAATAATGATACTCCTATTCAGTATTTGTCTGGTGGAAATCAGCAAAAGGTTATAATAGGAAGGTGGCTTGCAAATGCTCCAGATGTACTTATACTTGATGAGCCGACTCGTGGTATAGATGTAGGAGCAAAGTATGAGATATACTGCATCATAGCAGATCTTGCTAAACAAGGCAAATCAATAATTATGATTAGTAGCGAAATGCCAGAGCTCCTTGGAATGTCAGATAGAGTAATGGTAATGTGCGAAGGAAGACTTACAGGTATACTTGATGGAAAAGAAGCAACTCAAGAAAAAGTCATGGAACTTGCTACTAAGTTTATGTAATAGGAGGATAATATGGCAAATCAAAATTTGACAGCAAAAGAAGGGAAGAAGATGATGCAAGAGCAATCCCCTATGAACCCTGCTTTTGTTCAAAAGAGACAAATCATACATTTATTTAAAGACAACATAATAGCATTTTTACTGGTCTTACTAGTGCTTTTCGTAGGATTTACTAGAGACAATTTTTTCACTTGGGCAAATTTTGCCAACATCGTTTCAAATGTTACTCCAAGATTTGTTATAGCGCTTGGTGTCAGCGGCTGTCTTATCATAAGAGGAACAGACCTTTCAGCTGGTCGTGCTGTAGGTCTTGCTGGTGTCATCGCATGTACACTTCTTCAAAGAAACGATTATGCTGATAAATTTTTTGGCGCTAATTTCTTCGCCCCAGACACATGGTGGTATGTGCTTGGCATAGCACTTTTTGTAGTATTTCTTTCTATGTGTTTTGGCTTAGCAGATGGTATTATCATTTCTCAACTTAAAGTTCCGCCATTTCTTGCAACACTTGGTATGCAGACAGTTATCTATGGTATTGCATGTATTTATTCTGATGCAAAGCCTATAGGTGGTCTTCGTCAAGATTATACAAGTATAGCA
>JAFXWR010000240.1 GCA_017542725.1 Lachnospiraceae bacterium
TAAAATTTAAATGTTCACATAAATATCCCCATACTTAGTATTGACAGTACATTTAATTCCTAATTTCTCATTTTTATAATCAACCTCTACATCTTCAACTGACTTTATATGTGGATTTATAAGTAGTGCATCCTCTATCATTCTTTTAACTTCTGATAACAAATAATCTTCATCATCAAAACTTTGTCCTATAAATGTTTCAAGTTCTGTGCCATATTTCCAAGAATAGATAGGGTATTTGTATCTTGCTATCCTAAGTGCAAAGTAAATCCAGCCCTTTAGAGCCTGAACCCCCTCTACAACCTGTCCAGAAAATTGACCACTTTCCTCATCGAAATAGAAGTCTTTATACTTAGTTTCTTCTATACTAATAGCCACAGATTCGGCAATGGCTGTTGGCAAATAACTCATAAATACCCCCTATAAAGACACAAGTTTTCCAAGCACTATAAAGTTACCTTTATTTATGCGATATACCGCTACTTTATCGCCTGCTTTTAACTTCTTGATATAAGTGCTTGTATCTTGGAACGACCAACCGTGAGTGTGAGCAGCATCTCCTGCTCCGCCTACGGCATTTGTACCTACAATACCAAGTTTTATGTTTATATCAACAGTGCAAGTTTCTATAAAGTAAAGTTGTGTCTTATCAATTTCTAAATCTTTAATCTTGATAGTTGTGTCTGACACCATCTCGCCTATTTGTATCTCTTCTTGTCTTTCTCTTTTTATAACTTTTCTAATAACTGATATTAGTTTTTCTTTTCCATCCATTTACGACCTCTGAAATAATATTTTTTGTTCTGTTGGTGCAAGACCCATAAACTTTAAGTTGAGTGTCGTTATGTATTCACCTTTTTGCCAAATGTGTGAGTCATTTACAATTAAAAACTCACCATCAAGTCCTGTTGCTGTATCGTGAACCATTACTGACCTTCCACTCATATAGTTAACTTCGCCAATCACTTCAAACTTTATAATAGTTTCTATCGGTTTTAATTGTTTATTAGCACCAGCATTTATATCAACATACTTTTCAACTGTATAGTTAACTTCAAACAGTCCATACTTAGCAATGCTCTCAGCATCTTCAACTCTTGTCACAAACTTCCCATCACTATCATAAACATTTACACGATTTACTAAATCACTCATTGATTCTTCAAATGAAGATGATAGTATGTTCCCTTTACCCTTATTCTCATCAGTTCCATCTGATATTTTTATAGGGAGCATCGTTTTGCCTTCTTCTTGTGTATAAAACCCTATACCATCCATTGCCATATAATAGTTTTTGCCAGTTGATAACCCTGCTTTTTTATATGCTTCACTTATAATGTCAAAGTATGTCTTATCTTCAAATACCGTCTTTCCAATACTAACTCCAGTTGGAACTATGTACATCGGCGTTAATCCAAACTCTGTGCATATACTCATTGCTATAGCTTCAGCTGTTTCATTATATGTTCTATTTGTTTCTGACCTTGTTAAGTGTATGAGCATATCGTGGCAAGTATAACTTATAGTTCCTTTATTACTTTTCTTTCCCATGTTCTCAACTTGACCATAAAAA
>JAFXWR010000241.1 GCA_017542725.1 Lachnospiraceae bacterium
AATTCATTTTTTAATCTTATAAGCTCATACTGCATCTCTTGTCTGAGTTTTAAATCAAGTGCACCAAGCGGCTCATCAAGAAGTAATAACTTTGGTTCATTTACTATGGCTCTTGCTATAGCGATCCTTTGTTGCTGTCCTCCAGATAATGCATCAATATCTCTCTTTTCATATCCTTCAAGATTTACAAGTTTAAGTGCATATTTTATTTTATCGTTAATATAATCTTTACTCTTCTTTTTTATTTTTAATCCAAACGCAATATTATCAGCCACATTCATATGCGGAAACAATGCATACTTTTGAAACACTGTATTGAGCTGTCGCTTTTCTGGTGGCAAATTAGTTATATCTTTGCCATCAAAAAAAACCTGTCCCTTGTCAGGAGTTAAAAATCCACCAATAATTCTAAGAGTGGTAGTTTTCCCACAACCTGATGGTCCAAGTAATGTAACAAAAGAATTCTCTTTAATTGAAAGGTTTAAATCATCTAAAACTACTTCATTATCAAAATATTTTGTAATATTAACTAAATCAATTAATTTGTTTTCCAACTCATATTTACCTCTCAGGGAACATAAGTTCCTTCCTTCATAAAAGTTAGTGAAAATATATTATATAGTAAAACAAACCATTTATCAAGCACTAAATATTGTCGTCTTTTTAGCCACAGAAATCAATATAAGTGCCACTATGACACAAAACAATGCGTAGATTATTGCCAAAAATGTATTATTGAGCAGGCGATGCAAATAATACATATTTATCGCTGTCAAAACAATCCCTATGACATATGACACTATGGTCGTGGCGTTTTCGTCGATGAACCGAGTAGATACATACAAACAAATAGACGAAAAAAGCATTGCATAACTTAGTATTATAATCAATAATCTCAGCATCTTTATTACTCCGAAGCCACCAAAGTAAAACGATATAACTATTATAGGGAACGATGAAACCAGCAAAATTAGAAGCGTTGATAATCCCCTAAAGTATACGGCATACACAATATCTCGCATGCTAATTCTAACCGACAATAAATGCTCTATAATATTCTTTTTATACAAATCACTTAATGATCGCGACAGTAAAATTGGAGCAAACAAATCAATTATAAAAAATAAAAGCATAATTGCAATATTATAAAACAGCTTTATCTGACTATAATCTAATTCCCCATTTGTATTGCCATTTGAAATAATTACATTGGCAAAAATTAACATGATGAGTGACAATATTGTATTTTGTGCAATTAAACACATAAGTAAAACTCTCTGCTTCACATACACTTCATTTAACCTTTTTAATATTTTTACAATATTTCCCATGCTATCCTTTTAATCTTCCGAATAACTGTTCAAATCTTACTCTTTGCTTTTTGAAAGAATAAACTTCTATTTTATTTTCAACTAATTCTTTTAGTATATCTGCCTCAATTTGATTCCTTGTATTGGAATAAGTTATGTTTGGCACTATGGAAAAAGAAATAACTCTATCAGTATACACAATATTAGTGACATCCTGATTCTTCTTCAACACTTCAATTGCCTCTTGCATCTTATCTATAACTTCTAACTCAATTTTATTACTAAGCTCTGCCTTCTTGTATACCTCTTCTTTTTTACCATAAGCTACTAAGTTTCCATTCTCAAGCACCACAAGATGAGTTACTATATCTTCAATATGGTTTAAACTTCGTGTTGCAAATACTAAAGTCTTCTTACCAATCAAGCTTTTAATATATTCCAGTAATTTATCGTTAAAGTCTGCATTATCACTTGAAAACAAATTGTCAAATAGAATTACATCAGGATTATTAATTGATATTCTGATTAATTCTACTAACTTATAATTTTCATTATCAATCTGGTCAAGACTTGTGTATTTATATGACATAAGAGAAAACTTTTTTAGCATATTATTTATATAAGTATCTAACTCATCATTATTCTCTTTACCATATATGCTTCCGTAAAAACTCAAATACTCATTGACAGTAATATCTGGATCTTTTTCTCTCGTCTCGTGAAGAATATCAATTTTACAGTCCGTTAAATCATTGATATCAACACCATTATATAACACTTCGCCATAATAATTCTTATAAGTGCCTGTAAAAACCTTAAATATTGAGCTCTTACCAGAATTTCTGTTTCCCAGGATGCACATTACTGCATTATTAGGTATATCAAACGATAATTCATTTAATATGTCTATGTTGTTAATATTCAATTTTAAGTTCTTAATTTCAATCATTTCTTCGCGATGACCCTTGGAACCGGCAAACTAATCTTTCGGTAGAGCGGATCCCTACTCAAAGGATTGTATTTTATAATTATATGATTATTTGGCATAAGATAGTTACTAATCATATTAGAATCTATCACATTATTTTGTATTTCCTCATAGCTATTTGTTGCATAATTAAACGCCAATATTTCTCCATAAAATGGTACATACGATTCCAACGCACCATGATCATAATTGTCTATTCTCTCAAAATATATCTTACTCACATCTTTAATTTCTTCCAGCGAATACTCATTAACTACTTCCATATCACCATTAATAGTGTTAGTATCATTGTCATAATAGCCTTCTATAGTATTAACTGCATTTTCCAACAAACAGTAATCAGCTACATCCAAACTTACTTCCTTGTTAATTTTTGTTACCAATAAAGTTCTACCATATACATCTCCTACATCGCTAGAGTTAATATCAATAGTACCATTATTATCTATAAACCCAAACAACAAACCGTAGTCATAGTATCCTAAAATACTATCATCCAAATAATATTTTATTATATTTCTATTACTATCATCCGATATAATATCCGATATCATTAAATTATTGCCTATAGGTGCTCCAATATTTGTAGCCCTTGATAATGATATGCTACGATTTGGCTCTATATCCCCAATCTGTACAATCTTCCCGAAGAGCAGAATACTTGCATTCTTAATTGTTAGATTCATTTTATTTGTAATTCTTCCTGTAATTTCACCATCAAACCTCTGGAAGGAACAATCCAAATTATATACATCATTTAGATAATTACTATTTTCATATACAAATATATTTGAATCAAAATCTTTTGCATTTTCAACAGATATAATTTTTCTGTCTCCTTCTTCATAAAATATAGTCGACTTAATAAGTTTTGAATCCATGAAGTTATAGCCTACTATCGGCTCTCTATTATTTTGCAAAATTGGATTTAACTTAATATTTGTACTTGTATCAAAAGAATAATTGCCATTTTCACTAGTTCTAAAATTCAAAAATGCTGTTTCTTTCGTATTTGCATCCTTTATATTGACGATACTTATATATGTTAAAAATGTATTCTTCTTCATTACCGAATAACCTATAAAAACCATTATAATAGTATATATTATAGAAAAAATGGCAGCATATTTTCCATATTGTTCTCTCATATTTATATTTCTCAAAAAAACATATATGATAATAGTCAAAAAAGCAACATAAAATACAAGAAGAACTGTGATAATAAATATGTCGGGCAATTTCTTTTTATCAACTATGTTGAGAATGTTTCCAATATTATAGTAATCATTATTGATATATGAATTGTAACTATTGCTCAGTTTTTGAATCCACTGTTCATCTACACATTTTGTTAAAAGCTCAACAAATTTCTTATCAGCATCTTTAAGTTTCCCAAAATTAGTGAAGCTATCCGAAACCAAAACGACTATGCTACTATCAAAATTCAGTTTATTAACTTGTATTCCACTCTCAATGCCATCAACTTTTTTTGTATCATCGGTATTATGTATAAATGAAGGAATACTTTTATTTCCATGTTCCTTTCCTATACCGACAAATATAGGTTTTCCATTATTAACCAAAGAATAGAGTGAATCATTCAAATAATCCAAAGAGGCTACATCATAATCAGAAATAACAAGCATATCTATAGTATCTAGATAATTTTTATTATTTCTCACCTTTTCCACATCTATAGGGACAATCTTTGTTTGAATTGTGCTATTTGTCAAAAGTAAGTTATCTAAATAAGATAGTGTATTGTATTCAGAAGATAAAATACCAATAATTAAATTTTCATTATAAAATGACAAATCAATATTAGTTCTTTCATTTGCAACTAATTCTTCTTTTCTATTATATAAATTTATAATTACAGTATTTGATGTATTTGTTATCGAAATTGTTCTATTGTATACATTTGTTGATCTAGCACTAATATCAACATCAATTCTATATACAAATACGGAATGATTATTCTCGTAAACATTGATTGTAAGATAACCTTTAAAGTCCTGCGTATCCCTATTTTCCACACTTAATTCTATAGGTAATTCGGATCCTTTTTTTGCAACTTTATTTATGCCATAATTTAAATTTATATTGACATTTTCGGCAAAAGTATAAAAATTAAACCTAAACAAACAAAATAAAAGTGCTGTGCACAAAAAAGTAAAAATTTTAATATTTTTCATACAAACTTTCATTAAATATTTGTCTTAAACACTACCTTAAACTCAGTTCCATCAGAGTCAGATTTTACAGATATATCTCCGCCATGAAGTTCCACTATGCTCTTTGCAATCGCTAGTCCAAGTCCCGTGCCTCCAGTAGCGCTTGTTCTTGAGTTATCTACTCTATAAAACTTTTCAAAAATCTTCTTTAATGCTTCCTCCGGTATAAGTTGACCGAAATTTATAACACTAACTTCTACAATATCAAGTTCTTTATTGTTCTTAATTTTAATAATTATATGTTTTCCGTCCTTGCCATACTTTATCGCATTATTAATTAAATTTTCAAATAGACGAACTATAAGTTTGGGGTCTAGGTTTAATATCAAAGAATTGACATTACTTTGTATGCTACATTCCAGGTCGTTATTCTCAAAAAGCGGATAAAGCTCTGAAACTAACTGATTTAAAAGTTCTATTAAGTCTATTCTTTCTTTGTTTACTGCAAGTTCATCACCATAATTCATCTTTGTAAATGAGAACAGGTCCTCTATAAGCACCTCAAGTTTTTTTGACTTTTCAAATGCAATTCCAAGATAATCCTGCTTCTTTTCTTTAGGAAGGTTTTTGTTATTGACCAGTATATCCAGATAACCAATAATTGAAGTAAGTGGAGTTCTCAAATCATGTGCTATATTTGTTATAAGTTCATTTTTTGTCTTTTCACTTTCTTTTTCACTTAATATCAATTTATTGATGGTATCCTGCATTATATTGATATTAAATGCCATCATCGATAACTCATCATCGCCCTTTGACTCAATTTTACTATTCAAGTCTCCTTTTGACATTCTTTCTATGCCCATATATATTTCTTCAATATAACTATGTCTTTTTCTTTCCAAGAATATAAAAGTTATAGCAAAAGCAACAATGCCTAATAGTAAAAATAATATCAATGAATAAAGATTGATATTTTCTTTATTATCTTCCAAGATTATAGTGTTATAAACCAAAAAAGAAGTGAACGCAAATAAAATAATACTTGCACTTATTACATTTAATACAAATCGACCGTAATAATTTTTAAATAGTCTA
>JAFXWR010000021.1 GCA_017542725.1 Lachnospiraceae bacterium
CTCTCTCTCTACTATATGTAGAAACTCAAACTTTAATCTCTCCGCAAGAGAAATAATAATACTAATGATAAAACTTTGTATAATATAACTATTTACCATAGTTATATTATACAAAAAAATGCTTTTCAATTCAATATACTTTATTAAGATTTTATTAAAAATCTCTCAGCAACACCGAGAGATTTTTTTATGCTTATGATAATATTACTTAACTATCTTTGTCCCACTCTTCCCTTGGAGTGCAAGTTTGGCGTTCTTTAGGTCTGCAATTATTGCTTCTCCACCAGTCTTAGCAAAATTCATACAAGCGATTACTTTTGGAAGCATAGATCCTGGTGCAAATTGATTTTCACCAATATATCTATCACAATCTGCAAGAGTCATAACTTCAAGTTGTTTTTGTTCTGGCTTTCCAAAATTAATACATACTCTTTCTACAGCAGTAAGTATAAACAAAGCATCAGCCTTTACAATCTCAGCAAGTTTTGCTGAAGCAAAATCTTTATCTATAACAGCAGGAACTCCTACAAGTTTTCCACCCTTCTCAATTACTGGTATACCACCACCACCAACTGTGATTACTATGTGACCTGCATTTACAAGATCATTTACAACATTTTTCTCTGCAACATCAATTGGCTTTGGACTTGCTACAACTCTTCTATATCCACGACCAGCATCCTCAACAAAGGTCCAACCTTTTTCAGTAGCCATCTTATCAGCAGTATCCTTGTCATAGAATGCTCCTACAGGTTTAGTTGGTTTTTTAAATGCCTCATCATTTTCATCAACTATAACTTGTGTAACTACACATGCAACATCCTTTTTTACGCCTCTCTTCTTAAGTTCATTTCCAATTGCATTTTGAAGATGATATCCGATGTAGCCTTGGCTCATCGCGCCACACTCTGGGAATGGCATCTCGCCTTTTACCTTTCCCTCTTCAAATGCATAGTTCATGCCTAGATTAATCATACCTACTTGTGGTCCGTTACCATGAGCTATGATAACTTGATTTCCATCTTCAATAAGATCAACAATTGGCTTAGCTGTCTCTTCAACAAGTTTTAACTGTTCAAGAGCAGTATCACCTAAGGCATTACCGCCAAGTGCAATAACAATTTTTTTCATGTTATTCCCTCCAATTTATTTATACAAATTTATTTATTTTTAGTTAAGGCAACATTTCTTTCAAGTATTATATACTATATTTAAAATAATATTAAGTAATATATTATCAATAATCTATAACGTTTTTGTTATGAATTGCATTTCATTATGTCGGCGATTTTGTCATAAGAAAAGCCTTTCCTAAAAAGATAGGCAAGTAGTTTCTGCCTTTCCTTTGGGTCCATGTCCTTTTCCCTTTCGTAATAATCCGGGCATTTCTTTAATAAAAGCTTCTTAATTATACTTTCCTCATCAAACTCTACTTTTTCACTATCAAATAGATTATCAATAATGTTCCTTTTTATTCCCTTCTGATAAAGTTTCTGTTTTAATACTTTTATAGAGTAAGTGTTCTTATGTAGTTCCACAAATCTTTTAGCAAAATCCTCGTCATTAATAAAGTTATGTTTTTTTAGAAATTTTATAGTCTCATCAATTATCTCGTCAGTATACTTTCCACCTTTCTTGAGTTTATCTCTAAGCTGTTTTTCTGTCTTGCTGTAGTTTGTGATAATATAAATTGCTCGCTCTTTGCAATTTGCAAGCGACCAATCTTCCTTACTCATTTTTTTTACATCTAGATTATATCCCATAAATTAAAACATAGGGGCGGAATATACCGCCCCTATATATTTTACTCTTCATCCTCATCAAAATCTTCATCTTCATCAGGAACTTCAGGAGTATTTTTTGTATAAGTCGCATTCTTCTCTTCCATATCTTTCTTGAATGCTTCTCTTACTTTGTTTTCAATTTCTTCAAAGAGCTTTGGATTGTCTTTTAAGAACTGCTTAGCATTTTCTCTTCCTTGACCAATCTTCTCTTTATTATATGTTATCCATTCACCAGCTTTATCTATGATCTCATAATTAATTGCTGTATCAAGCACATCACCTACTCTTGAAATGCCTTCACCGAACATTATATCAAACTCTGCTTCCTTAAATGGTGGTGCAACTTTATTCTTCACAACTTTTACTCTTACGTGATTTCCTACAATCTCTCCACCAGACTTAAGAGACTCTACTCTTCTAACCTCAAGTCTTACTGATGAATAGAATTTAAGTGCTCTACCACCTGTGGTTGTCTCTGGATTTCCAAACATCACACCAATCTTTTCACGAAGCTGATTGATAAATACAACTGTACAATTTGACTTTGATATTACTGCTGTAAGTTTTCTAAGAGCCTGCGACATAAGTCTTGCTTGCATACCCATCACAGAATCTCCCATATCTCCATCTATCTCAGCTTGCGGTACAAGTGCTGCAACTGAGTCAACTACAACTAAATCAATGGCTCCAGATCTTACCATAGTCTCACATATTTCAAGTGCCTGTTCACCTGAGTCAGGTTGTGATATGTAAAGATGGTCAATGTCAACTCCGATATTTTTTGCATATACTGGATCAAGTGCATGCTCTGCATCTATAAATGCAGCGATGCCACCTTTTTTCTGAACCTCTGCAACCATATGAAGAGTTACTGTAGTTTTACCAGATGACTCTGGTCCATAAACTTCTACGACTCTTCCTCTTGGTATACCTCCAATACCAAGTGCTATATCAAGAGATATAGAACCTGTAGGAATTGCTTCCACATTTAAATCAACCAACGATTCGCCAAGTTTCATTATAGAACCCTTGCCGAATTTCTTTTCAATCTGTGTGAGTGCAGAATCAAGGGTCTTTAATTTTTCTTCCTTATCTCCTGTCACACGAGTTACTGGCTCTTTTGATACTGTTTTTGCCATATTTTTTCTC
>JAFXWR010000242.1 GCA_017542725.1 Lachnospiraceae bacterium
ATCTTATAAAATTTCTGATTCTCTCGTTCCATCAAGTTCTACCTCTACAAAGAAATAAAAATCTATACCACAATAAATATATTTTTATCTAAAATAAATAAAATTATATCTAATAAAGTTTTATATTTTTTTATAAAGTTAGATATTCAATCTAAAGTATTCAAAATATCAACTAAAATCAAAATAGAAAAATAAATAACAAAAAAGAGTACCGCAGTTATGCGATACTCTTTGAATTTCTCATTATTCTTTTGCTATATGACAAAAACTTTAGCAACTAAACTATTTAACATACAATATGACCTAGTAAAATTAAATCTTATGAAAAATATCTATCTAAGTTGCGTTTTGTCTGTGCTTTTACTTTCTCAGCCTGCTCTTTTTCTTCAACAGCTTTCTTGTCTACTGTTTCATTTAACACTACAAAAGCACCCAAGCTAATATCTCTATCATCTTCATCAATATGCTTTACCGAGAAAGAGTCCATATTCAAATGTTTACCACCTTTGACCTTAAAAGCAAAATCAAAGTCATAGATAAAATCTGCTTTCTTATCAATATATCTAACAAAGCTAATTAAATCTTTAGCGTTCTTCCACAAAATATTATTAAGTTCTACCTGTGGAATATCCTTTACACCTACGGTAAATACCTTTAACGTTGATTCATTATCCTGCAATACAAACATACCCTTATGTAATGTGATTAACATATAATCATTGTCGCAAAACATTACAGAAATATTGTTTGAAAAATCTGCATTATAGCCTACAAAGCCTATCTCTTTACACAAAATCATATACTGTTCAGGTTCTTTTTCTTCCTTACTTATAGGCTTTATAAATAATGTAGGTTGGTCACTATCCAAATCCTTAGACTCTATACTTACCATACAAGGCACATTCAAATCCTTAGAAAACTCAACCTTCTTATAACCATTTGCTCGTCTACGTGTAATATCATTCAACTCGCAATTAGTATAAAAACAAATACCCATGTTATAACCTCTTCTTCTTACTGTTTATCTTTCATTTGTACGATAATATCTCTATCCGTCATATCAGGATTCATACCCTTTATCTCATAGTACTTCTTTATGTCATCCTCTGTAAAAGTAGGATGAAGGGTCTTTACATTATAATAAGCTATCAGTTCTTGGTCACTTAAAGTAGGATACTGTTCCTTCAGTTCCAAAAAACCTCGTGCAGTCTGCGCTGTAACGTGCTTAAACTGTGATTTCAACTTATAATAAGTGATAACTTCGTCCTCAGTCATATCTGGATGTCTACGCAAATACATATATGCCATAGCATAATCCAAATTTTCCTCTTCACATTTTACCATAAATGGCTTTTTCTTATCCGTATAATAACGCTCTTTCTCTTCTTCTGTCATCTCAGTACTATTCTTTGCCTTGCAACAAATACTAATTACTTCGTCATCAGACAAACTAGGATGCTTCTTTCTCTGATAGAGCGCATTTGGATAATTTACATTAGCAATTGCACATCTCTCCTTAAATGTTATACTCTTATTCTCATTTTTTGTTGTTGCCATTTTTTCTTACCTCGCCTTTAATACTACCTTTCTTACCTCAACAGTTACGTATAATATCTCTATGTTTTATAGTTTAAACTATTGAATTTTATTCTCATCATAAAGTCCTCCAGCTCATCAAAACAGCTTACTTAAAGTTTCTCCGTTATCAAAATCCACCATTCTGTCTTTTTTAGGAAAAAAATCAAAATTAAAATTGCTACTCCAACAAGACACGAAAAAATACCTTTTAATCTCAAGAATATAATAAAAAGTGAACTCTCATAAAACCATCTAAACTTAAATTTCTGCCTTAATTTCCATAAAACATTATCAAATCTGTCACAACAAAACATGAACCACGTCTTATCATAACTTTCTTCTTTGACTTTAATATCAAACAATTTTTTAGTAACATATAAAAAATAAAAATGATATATACCTAAAAATATGTTAAAAAACGCAATAAAAAGCATTAAATCTAATAAACGCATCTTATAACCTTGTCTATTCTTTCTATCAACTTTCTTACTATCAAATCTGTGTAATGTTATTAGGTTTATACATACGTCATAGACATACGTTTAATTGGCAAGAAGTAGGCTAATACAATAAGCACAAGACTTTAGAGTATTAACCTAATTCTATAACTAAAAACAATATAACATATCTCGAAAAAAATGTCAACATTCTAATTAACTTTTTTCATATCTAACGAAATTTATTCAAATACTCTTCTTTACAATAACAGGATTTGTCATACGGCAATTCATTTCACGCACAAATAAGCCAACCTTACCGTTTAATGTATATATAGAAGATTTCTTTTTTGCTCTAGTGCAAGCAATATAGTGTACCCTACGTTCCTCTGCTAAGTCATTCTCAGATTCCATATTACATTTATTACTTGGGAATACACCCTCGGTATCATTCCATACATAAACACTATCGTACTCTTTACCCTTACTCTCATGTACTGTAACTATCTG
>JAFXWR010000022.1 GCA_017542725.1 Lachnospiraceae bacterium
AAATCGTTGTATGACACTAAATTACCCTATTGTACTAGTTTAGATTTATCTAAGGCAAATTTGTCAGATGTAACAAGTATTTGGGAATTTTTAAATAATAGTAAGCGTATAAAATATGTCAATTTCGGAAGATTGAATCTAAACAATATGGTTAATCTAGCAGGTTCGTTTTGGCGTAGTGATATTGAGTGTTTGGATTTTTCGCATTGTATAGGCGATATTCAATATGATAAAAGTAAGTATCATCCGAATTTTAATTTAGATACATTAGAAACCGACTCACGTATGTTAGTGTTGTTAAATAGTCAGCAAGCTAACTTAGCTTTTTTATTAAAAGAGGATTGTCCATCATACAGCATATTGGGTATTTTTGATTATGAACCTGTGTCTACTTTAAAGTCACGAATAGATGTACGAAAAGCAAAATATGCTTTAATGATGCCAACCACAGAGAAGTTTATAGCAATTGTTAAGTAAAGCTTAGTTGACATACTTCTAATAAATTGATACACTAAATATAGTATTTTAGTGGTGTTTGAGGTTTTTATACATGAAATATTTAGGTTCTAAATCAAGGATAGTGAAGGATATTTTACCTTATATACAAAGCACCATTGACAAAGAGGGTATAGATATTTATATTGAACCTTTTTGCGGTGGTGCTAATGTTATTGATAAGGTATATTGTAAACAAAGAATAGGTGCAGATAACAATAGTTATTTAATAGCTTTGTTAGATGGAATAGCTAATAAAGGTTTTGTGCCTTATGAAACAGTTTCTAAAGAGTTATATGATAAAGCAAGACAGGCTTTTTATGATAAAAGTAATATATTTACCAATGCTGAGTTAGGTTGCATAGGGTTTTTAGCATCTTATAATGGGCGTTTCTTTGATGGTGGTTTTGCTAAAGCAGGTTATGAACAGACAAAAAATGGACCTCGTTATAGAGATTATTACCAAGAAAGTAAACGGAATTTATTGAATCAAGCAAATGCCTTAAAGGGTATTCGTTTTGTAAATATTGATTATGAGTCTTTGATAAATAGTTATTTGAACGATAACTCTAATTATAAGGTGTTGTTTTATTGTGACCCACCTTATGCTAACACTAAACAGTATGCAACATCCGTAGGGTTTGACCATGAGAGATTTTGGGAAAATATGCGTAGGTTGTCTAAAAAAACTTATGTATTGATTTCAGAAGAAAACGCTCCTGCTGATTTTGAGTGTATATGGGATAAAGCTGTAAGTCGAAGTATTAAGGCACAGGCAAAATCTACGGCATCTGAGAAGTTATTCATTTATAGAGAGGGCCTTTTACACGGTAATTGGTGAGCCTATGTTTAGTAATAGTAATCGCTTATCTGAACAAGATAGAGCAGAATTGTGGCAAAATTACATAAAGACACGAAGTCAGGAACTTAGAAATCAGATTATTGAAGAGTATGCCTATTTAGTTAAGATTATTGCTAATAAAATGGTATTGTATTTGGGTACTAATGTTGAGTTTGATGATTTATGTAGCTATGGCATATTTGGTTTGATTGATGCTATTGATAAGTATGATTTAACTAATAATGTTAAGTTTGAAACGTATGCTAGTCTTAGAATACGTGGCGAAATTTTAGATAATATTCGTAAGATGGATTGGATTCCTCGTAC
>JAFXWR010000243.1 GCA_017542725.1 Lachnospiraceae bacterium
AAAGATTCAGTGTTTCCTATTTATCTTGAAGTGAGTAATGACATAAGGAGAAAAAGAGCAATTGATAGAGAAAATATGCAAAAAGTACCAAAACTTGATGAGATGGAGAGAAGGTTTAAAGCAGATGAGATAGATTTTAGTGAAGATAATATCAGAAATGCTGAGATTGAAAAGAGATACATAAATGATGATTTTGACAAATGCTTTAAAGAAGTAGTTGACGATATAAAAAAGTTTGTAAATGATTAGTATACCATATAAAAAAATATACAATGCATATATCATAGAGACTTACAATTATGATGCTGTAAAGAATAGCATTAAAGAATTTGCGATGGCGAATGGTTTTGATAGACCACTGGTTGTAAGTGAAAACCATCCAGATATCTTTTATCTTGAATCACCGGATGACAATATAAAGATAGATACAGTTAGAAATGACATAGTGAATACTGCCATCTATTCTCCAAAGATAGCAGACAAAAAAATATATGTGATATATGATGCTGTAAATCTTGAAGAAGTAGTCCAAAATGCACTGCTTAAGACTTTGGAAGAGCCGCCTGCATATGATATATTTTTCTTGGTGACAAGTAATGCCAACAAGTTGCTTGAAACTATAAGAAGTAGATGCATAACAATAAAGGATAACGAAGATATAGACTATAAAAGCGTATTGGAGCTTGAATATTTGGAAGATGCAATATTAAATATATCAAATGCAAAATATATGGCAGTAAGTGACAAGATGAGTTTTGCAGAAAAGTTGGCAAGCAAAGAGTATAAGCTTAAAGATTTAATAAAACTTTATAGGTATCTTTTAAGAGATGCACTGCTTTATAAATTGACATTGTCAAAAAATCATCTGCATTTGAAAGAGTTGGAAGATGATATAATAACACTGGCAAATACCTACGATATAAAAATCTTAGGCAAAATGATAGATGGTTTAAACTATTTAGCTGATGCAAATAGAAATAATGTAAATAAAAAGATAGCGCTATTTAATTTTTTAGAGGTGTGAAATGGAAAAATGTATAGGAATTAGATTTAGAACAAGTGGGAAAATATATTACTTTAAGCCAAATGACGAAGAAATAAATGTTGGCGATGCTTGTATAGTGGAAACTATACGAGGAGTTGAGTTTGGCAAAGTGGTAAAAAAAGATATAGAGGTTGACGAGAAGACGTTAAAATCTCCACTTAGAACTATAATAAGGAAGGCAACCCCGGATGACTACGAGACTCATAAGAAGAATAAGGAAAAAGAGGGAGATGCATTTGCAAAATGTAAAGAGAGAATTAAAGCACATGAACTTCCTATGAAGCTGCTTGACTGCGAGTTTACATTTGACTCTACAAAGGTATTGTTTTACTTCTCTGCAGAAAATAGAATTGACTTTAGAGAGTTGGTAAAGGACTTAGCGTCAATATTTAGAATAAGAATAGAACTTAGACAGGTCGGAGTTCGTGATGAGACTAAGATTCTTGGAGGACTCGGTTCTTGTGGAAGACCATATTGTTGTTCTACTTATCTTTTTGATTTTAAATCAGTGTCTATAAAAAATGTGAAAGAGCAGGGGGTAAGCTTAAATCCCGCAAAAATTTCTGGAGCCTGCGGACGACTTATGTGCTGTCTTAATAATGAGAAAGAGACTTATGAAAAATTAAATGAGTCTATGCCACAGATTTCTGATTTTGTAACTACTAAGGATGGGCTCAAGGGTACTGTTCAAAGCATAAATACACTTAGACAAAAAGTCAAAGTGCTCGTAAATCTAAAGAACGATGAGAAAGAAATGAGAGAGTATGACCCAGCAGATCTCAAGTTTAAGAAGAGGCAGTTGATAAGTCAAGAGACTGAAGAAGAAAAAGAGGCAAGAAAACTTGAGGAACTTGAGAGAAGAGATGTGAAGGCGGATTTGTAATTTTTATTAAAATGCAAAATCGAATGTAAAACTATCGCCCACATTAAATGGACTATCTTTACATTCTGTAACTTCAAAAACCGCTTTCTCCCAGCCAAAGATTTTTACAATTCCTTTTACATTCTCGTCATATGAAGTAAAAGCCAAATCACCATTTTCTTTTTTGTTGAATGTGCCTTCTACTGTAGTTAATCTATATATAGAAATGACCGCCTCGTTGTCATTCTCCATATTTTTACGAGTGATGAGTGAACCATAGACGTTACCTGTTTCTTGATTGTCTACAAAAGTTCCATACATAGATCTATCTGGCATTACAAAATTCTCATGCTTTATCATAGCAAGCTCCCTAGCGAGGATTAAACATCTATTGTGAGTAATGTCTGATAAGAAATTATTCTGTAGAAGTGGATATATACTACCACTATTTTCTGGAGCACCAATGTTTTCAATGGTGATTTCATTTTTCATAGAAATCCAATTTCTTTGTTCACTGAGAATCCGTTCTTTTACATCCTTACTAGCACTACTACTTATTCGTTTCCATAGATCATTTAATTCTGTATCCCATACAGTATAAGTCCAGGCAGATGAAGAATTCATTTCGCTTTGAGTGTTGGCAAGAGCTGCAGCATCAGCATAGGTATTTGCAATTTTTTGAATTTGATTAATTTCATCTTGTAAAGATGAAGCTTTGGAGATAGCATTTTCTACTTCGCTCTCTATCTCGGATTTATAGTC
>JAFXWR010000244.1 GCA_017542725.1 Lachnospiraceae bacterium
AGCCTTAAAAACTAAGACCTTGGAAGACTCCTAAATTTTTTCTAAAAGATAATATTTATCAAGCATTTGAGGCTAAAATTTACTGGAGAAGAAGATATATATTTTTTTGGAGTGAGAGAAGTAGCAAAAACGTTTCTTCTATCGGTTTTAACGATTCAAAACGTTTTTGCGTAGAGAGCGATTTGCCTGCAAATCGCGAGCACGTAACGAGCGTAAAAAACATATATATCTTCTTCTCAACTACTAATTTGAATAAAAAGAGTGTCCTTTTTGTTCAATTTTGAAAAAGTATTTAGTCAGATAAATTGTAATTTATAGTCTTAATTTTTACAAAATGAATTATTTATAATCTTATCATACGGGGCTGTTTGTGTCAGTTCACCAGCTTCAGTCATAACTGTTTGTAGTCTATTGAAGGAATCTTCAGTCATAAAAGGTGTAGCATTCCAAGCATCAATTTGCTTGTATCTTTCAATAACTTTGGTTAGGACTTTAATGTCGGTATCTGGAAATGAGGATATTATCACACTTGCAATCTCATCAGAACTATGCGTTTGTACCCAATTTTGCCCTTTGAAAAGTGCATTCACGAATTTTTGAATAATGTCTGGATTTTTTTCTATATAACTCTTTTTGGCAAAGTATGCTGTAAACGGTATTTCTTCAGTTGCTTCGCCAACTGATGCGACAATATAGCCTTTTCCTTCTAATTCTATATTGGTAGCGGTTGGCTCAAAAACGGTTACATAGTCTGCAGCGCCACCTAAAAATGCACCAGTCATTGCATCAAAACTGATACTGTTATCAAATTTTAAATCTGTTTCTGTATTAATTCCGTGTTTCTTTAAAACATATTGAAGTGTCATGTAGGGAACGCAACCTTTTCTACCAGGCAGTACGTGTTTTCCTTTTAAATTTTCCCATTGAAAATTATCTTCATTTACTCTTGAAATTAAAAAAGAACCATCACGTTTTGTAACTTGAGCAAATACTTGTGTGTAGTCACTGCTTCCTTCGTTATATACATATATAGAAGCTTCTGGACCTGCCAAACCAATTTCTACATCGTTAGATAAAACAGCGGTCATTACTTTATCAGCACCACCACCGTTGATTAGTTCAACGTCTAATCCTTCTTCTTGAAAAAAACCTAAATTGATAGCGGCATATTGTGGAGCATAAAAAACAGAATGAGTAACTTCACTTACCATTATCTTCTGAAGAGAAATATCTGTTTCACTAGATACGTCATTATCTGTAATTGAAATATTGCTTATCATTAGCACTCCTCCAATGACAAAGAATATTACAATAATGGTAATTAATGTATAAACTATTCTTTTCATACATACCTCCTAATTTAAAAATGAGAAATGAGCAGTGAGAGGTGAACATTTTTATATACTGCATTGATACAAATCTCATTTTTTTATTTTCAATTTCTCACCTCTCATCACATACTTCTTATTTTTCATGTATCATAAATCTTAAAATGAATTTCTCTAGTAGTGTAATTCCTTTATACATTGCTGTTGCAACAAAAGCGAGAATAATAACACTAGCCATGACCAAATCTAGTTTAAATACTTGACCACCGTATACAATCAAATATCCTAACCCTGCTTTTGAAACTAGAAATTCGCC
>JAFXWR010000245.1 GCA_017542725.1 Lachnospiraceae bacterium
ATTCATAAGGTATGTGGTGAAGCAACTAATTCAGACTGCGATCACGACAATGCTCATTTAAGTCAACATTCACAAATTGTAGAGTATCAACCATTATTTGACCACATAAGAACACTTGAAGCAGGAAAAGGATATTACCTTGTAGGAACAGCAAGTGTTGCAAGAAAGTTTAGAATAAGTGGTATAGTTTACATTTGCTTAAATGGCTATAATTTGGAAAATGTAGCATTTGAAGGAGTTAATGCTTATAGCAAAGTATATATAAGTAACTGTAAAGAGCATGTTGCAAATGTAAAACAGAAAACAGATGCAACTTATCTCTTTGAAGACATTAATACTTATATATATGGAAGTGGAAACAAAATTAAATTTAACACAAAAATGCTATCTACTAGAGGTGATTATGGAGCACAAGAGTTTATAGCATATAATGCTCATTTTAGTCCACTCGATGGATATGTACATACAGACACACGAACAGCAATAATTGGGCATGAAATGCATAGACATAAAACAGTGATGTCGCATGTTACATTTGAAGATTATAATACTACTATACTTATATCAAATCACGATAACAATAGGACAGGCACAATATTTGAGATGTATGATTCGGAAATTAAGAATAATATAATATCTTATCATGCATTATATAATAATAGTGGAACAATGAAACTTGAAAATGTCAATATTACTAATAATACTATAACTGGCAATTTGGCATTCATACTACAGACTGGCGGACAAGGATCAATTAGTATTGGCACTTCATCTATCGCAAACAATAGCAGTAGCGCAAGTATATTAAGTGTAGATACAGGAAATATAAATTTAGGTGGAAGAGTAGATATAACTAGTAATGTAGCTTCTAAGTCCATCATTAATGTGAATAATAGTGGCAATGTGACTATAGAAGATAATGCTAATGTCGAAATTTCTGATAATGAAGTACAGATAAGTACAACCAACATTGATAGCATAGTTTATATGAGCGGTACTGCTCCTATGCTTAATGTAAAAGGAAACCTTAATGTCATTGACAATAAAGCAGTGGGAACTGTGACAAAGACTGCAAAAGGTATAGGCGCTATAGGAATTGAAAATGCTACTAATCCAAGAATCAACTTTGGAAATGGAATACTCATTGTAAAAGATAATATTTCAAATAATGATATTTCAACACGCAATCATATGTTTGGTATGTACTCTTTGTCTGAGAGGTTTATGTATCAACTTGATGGTACTACATTTAATGCTGAAAACTATATAGAAGAGATTGCACTAGTTGATAATGCAGGTAACTTAAAGAAAGGTGCTATAGTAGCCGACAATAACTTCACTCTTTCAAATGAAGTTGCTGAGAAATCATTTAAAGCATCAACAATCAGTGATGCAGACTTTAGAGCATATAAGGGAACTCCAAGTAATGTAGTTATCGGAGTGAGAAAAGTCTTCTTTGATTACAATGTGCCAGCGGGACAGACTGTGACTGCAGAAAAAATCGCTACAGTCAATATGGCAGGTAGAGTAACTTTGGATATACCAGAGGTTGACATAGATACTGAAGAGTGTGTATTCCTTGGATGGGCATATGAAAAATTGGAAGTTGGAGAGAGTGATGATATAGCAGAAAAAGTAAAGGTTGCAAATGGCGGCACGCTTAATATGCCTATAGATATAGATACAAGAGAACTCTTTGGTGTATGGAAGAAAAATAATGTATTTATTACTTTTGAACCAAATGAGCCTGAGTCTCCTGACAGCAGATACGAGAATAAATTAGTGAGTGAATTAAAGACAGCAACTGTTTCAACTCTTACTGAAGTCAATAATGAACTTCTCATAATGGATAGTCCATATGAGATAGTTGGATATACATTTAAAGGATGGGCACTTTCAACTATGAGTACAGTTGATGCTGATTCTTACGTTTTAGAGCCAGAGTATCAACCAGGAACTATACTTACTTATGACCAAGTATTGGCTATCCGCCCAGATAGAAAACTTACACTTTATGCTTTATGGGTTAGAGATACATATACTTTGACTTTACATGCAAATGATAGTAGAGAAGGAAATGGTTCTACTATTGGAACTATAAGTGAATTAGCAGGAAGCGATATAAGAGATGTGAACATAAGATTTGATACTTATATGAGTGACCAACCAATACCATTACCAACTGTAGGTTTAAGAAGTGGATATAATTTCAGCGGTTATTGGACAGAAGAGAAGGATATAAATATTAACGATAGAGCTTCTTATAGTGAAGTTCATAGAGATACAACTTGGGACAACACAAGATTTTATAGAAGAGCAAGTTCGTCTGAATTATATGCTTTGTGGATAAATAAAGAGTACGACTTTGTAGCAGACAATAGAGGACAAATCTTTGATGACACAACATTGGATGGAACTTATGATGGACACTATTATAGGAGCAAAGCGGTATTTGATGATACTTTGACTCTTCCAAAAGCTAAGTCAAATGACAGCAGAATGGCATTTGATTATTATGGTGCAAATGTGGATAAAGGAGCATTTGATATACTTGAATTTAATGAGGCAGAGTATGCTGCATATAAGACAAATCATAAAGTAAACAACAACTTTATCTATTTTGAAGAAGCAGATAGATATGGAATAGCTACACTATCAGCAGTATATATGCCAATTCCAGTTACTGCAATATTTGATGCAAAAGAGGCAGATGCTGCATTTAAAGATGAGAAAGGAAATTATGTAAAGAGAATTACTGCAACTACATCTTATGCTTGGGAGATAGGTAAAGCATTTGACGGTGGCAAGATAGCTACACCATATAGACCTGGATATAAAGTTTCTAAGTGGGTGCTTGCAAGTGATAGTAGTGTAGAGATAAGTGGAAGCACAAAGTGGACGTATGAAGATAAGGCAGTAGTAGAAGCGGTATACGACTTAGTTCCATATACTATAACTTATATGGTAGGAGATGGTGAAGGAACAGATTATAGTCATAGTGTAGAAGTAAATTATGAAAGCGAGATAGTGCCTCAGTATAATAATCAATTTACAAGTTTTGGAAAGAAAGTTGTAGGTTTCGAGATTTTAAATGGCACAATTGGAATAGATGGTGAGTTGACTCATAAAGTTTCTTCGCCTAGTGTAACTAATTGGATAAAGACAAATAGAGTTATGCTTACAGATAAGTTTACAAATGCTTATCCAAGCGATGGAAAGACACTCAAACTTAAAGCAATCTATGATGATGCAGGAACATATGTGAGATACAACAAATCTACTCCAAGTTCTGTCAATGCTTCTTATACAAATGAAGTTAAGGGAATGATGGCAGATAGTTGGATAGACATAGCAAGCGCAAGTAGAATTTCTATGAACCAATATGCTGTAGAAGGATATGAGTTCATAGGTTGGAGTAGGGCAACTATATCTGCAGCAGAGGCTGATACAATAGATGTAGGAACTTTATATCAAGGAAATCAGATTGTGCCATATGAAGATGTGAAGAATGATAGGCATATATTAGATTTGTATGCAGTATGGAAGAGAAAGACTTACAATTTCACAATTCATATAAATGATAGTAGAGAAGGAAGTGGATCTACAGATGGTGCTATTACAGGACTTATGGATGCTTCTCAAACTGTAGTCACTGTACCGGTTAAGTATGATGAATACTTTGGTGTATCTGTAGCCACAAGTGGCAGCGTAAGAAACGGCTATACATTAAAAGGATTTGCAGCACGAAAAGATATTGCTATAAAAGAAAAAGCTACACATAGTGATGTATGGAATCGCGATACAGTAGTTCGTGTCACAACTGGATCAGAACTTTATGCTTTGTGGCAAAATAATACATATAAGTTTAGAACTGATTTAAGAGGTCAGACTTGGGAAGATGAAACCATGCCAGAAGGTGATATCATTGACAAAGAAATTTACTTTGATGATGTGATAGGCGATAAGGTTTTGCCAAATGCTAAATCTGCAGCAGGTGATATGGTATTTAGTTACTGGGGCGTAAATGTAGATAGAAGCAACGACGAAATACTTGCTATGACTAAGGAAGAGTTTGACATATATAAGACTAATCATGTGGTGGCTGATACATTTACATATTTTACAGAATGTGAACGAGATGGATATATGACATTCACAGCTGTATTTTCTCCAAAACCAATAGATATTAAATTTACTGCAAATGCTTGGGATGCGGCAATAAGAGATGAAAAAGGTAATTATGTAAGCGATATAACAATTACTGTGCCATCTGGATGGGCAATCAGTACTGCGCTTGATGGTGGAGAGATACCAAGACCATATAGACCAGGATATAGGTTTAATAGATGGGTACTTGCAAGTGATGGTATAACTATTATTACAAAAGATACTGAGTGGACTTATGGCGAGGATGCAGTAGTTGAGGCAGTATATGATTTAATCCCATATACTATAGTTTATATGCCAGGCGAAGGTACAGGGGCAAACTACACTCACCATATAGAAGTTGACTATAATTCAGAAATAATTCCTGAATACAATAATCAGTTTACTAACTTTGGTAAGAAAGTTGTCGGCTTTGAAATATTAAATGGATCGCTCGGTATAGATGGAGCTACTACTAGTGAAATTCAAGTTAACGGAGAAGGAGACTTCAGAAAGTCTGAGAGAGTAATGCTTCATGATAAACTTACTAAAGCATATCCAAGTGGAGGACTTGAATTAAAACTTGAAGCTATCTGGGATGAGGCAGGAGCTGTAGTTAAGTATCATAAATCTACTCCTTCATCAATAAATAGTAGATATACAAATGTCGTTGAAGGTAATATGCCTGATGGATGGATAGACGCAGAAAGAGAGAGTAGAATAGATGAAAATAAATATACGGTAGAAGGTTATGAGTTTATAGGTTGGAGTAAAAATCCAGTATCAGTGGTGGATGCAGATACTATAGATACTCGAAGTCTTTACCAAGGAAATCAAGTTGTGGCATATGACACTATACGAAACGATAGTCATATACTGGATTTGTATGCAGTATGGAAGAGAAAGACATACAACTGGACTTTCCACATTAATGATAGTAGAGAAAACAATGGTTCAACTACTGGTTCTATCACTGGACTTATGAATAATAGTCAAACTACTGTTACTGTGCCAGTAAAATATGATGAATATCTCGGAGCATCAATTGCAACTAGCGGTACTGCAAGAACAGGATACACATTAAAAGGATTTGCTCTTGAGAAAGACATAGCTATTAGGAATAGAGAGGCTTATGCAGATGTATATACTGTAGATACTTTTGTTAGAGATGCAAAAGTTATGGAACTCTATACTTTATGGGTTGGAAAGAAGTATAGATTCAATGCAGATTTAAGAGGACAATCTTGGGAAGACCCAGCACAACCTGCAGGAAATATAACAAATAAAGAAATATACTTTGATGAAGCTCTTGATGGAAATATTCTTCCAAATGCAAAAGCAAATGACAGTAGTATGGCATTTAACTATTGGGGTGTAAATGTTACTACTCCTATGAATGATATACTTGCGATGAGCGAGTCACAGTTCAATGAATATAAGTCAGCTCATGTAAAGGCTGAAACATTTACATACAATGCAGAATGTGAGAGAGATGGTTCTATAACATTTACTGCTGTTTATATGCCAGGACCAGTGAGAATTATAATTGATGCTAAGGAAAGTGATGCAGCATTTAAAGATAACAAAGGAAATTATGTAAGAGTATTAGTAGCTACAACATCACAAAATTGGTCACTTGGAGTGGCATTTGATGATGGAGAGATACCAACACCATATAGACCAGGATATAAAGTATCTAAGTGGGTACTTGAAGATGATGGTAGTGAAGAAATTACAAAAGACACTGTATGGAAGTATGGAAACAATAAAGTGGTAGTACCAGTTTATGAGGTAGTTCCATATACTATAGTTTACATGCCTGGAGAGGGACAAGGTACAAATTATACTCACATTTCAAGAGAAACAATTAACACAATTATTATCCCACAATACAACAACACATTCACATATACTGGAAAGAAATTAGTTGGATTTGAGATACTTAATGGTTCAGTAGGTATAGATAATGTCATAACTCACAAAGTATCATCAGTAAGCGTAACTAATTGGATAAAGACAAATAGAGTTATGCTTACAGATAAGATTACTAATGCTTATCCAAATGAAGGCAATGAATTAAAACTTAAAGCCATCTGGACTGATACAGGTATGACTATAAAATATAACAAGAATGCACCAGCATCAGTGGATAGTAGATATGAAAATATAGTAGCTGGTGAAGTTGCTGATAGTTGGATAGACGCAGAAGTTGAGAGTAGAATTACTGATAAGAAATATGAATTGGCAGGCTATGAATTTATAGGATGGAGTAAGAACCAAGTTACTGCAGTAGAGGCAGACACAATAGATACAAGTACTTTATATCAAGCAAATCAAGTAGTTTCATTTAGAGATGAAAAGAACGATAGTCTTGTACTTAACTTGTATGCAGTATGGAAGAGAAAAACTTATAACTTTACATTCCACATAAATGATAGAAGAGAAAATAATGGTTCTACAGATGGCTCTATACCAGGACTTATGGCTGCTGACCAAACAACTGTCACTATACCTGTTAAGTACGATGAGTATTTTGGAACTTTAGTAGATTTGAGTGGTGCAACAAGAAATGGCTATCAACTAAAAGGATTTGCTAAAGAGAAAAATATAGCAGTTGCGGATAAAGAAAGTTATGTAGATTACTATGGAAACAACACAGTAGTTCGTGATACAGATAGTATAGAACTTTATGCATTATGGCTTAATAAGAAATATGCATTTAGTGCAGACTTGAGAGGTCAAGCTTGGGATGATGCTTCATTCCCAGCAGGAAATATAACCAATAAAGAAATTTACTTTGACCAAGCACTTGATGGTAGTATTCTTCCTAAAGCAAAATCTACAAGTGATGATATGGCATTTAACTATTGGGGTGTAAATGTAGATTTAACTACTGATGAAATACTCTTATTTGATGAGACACAATATAATAATTATAAGACAGCACATATTAAGAATGACACATTTACATACTATGCAGAGTGTGAAGCTAGCGGATACGTGATGTTTACAGCTGTATATATGCCTCGTCCTGTAGATGTCATTATAAGTGCTAAAGAGGGAGATGCAGCATTTAAAGACAACAATGGAAATTATGTCAGTGAGATTAAAGTTACAACATCAAGAGGTTGGAGAATAGGAGAAGCATTTGACGATGGAAATATAGCAACTCCATATAGACCTGGATATAAAGTAACTGGATGGGTACTTGCAACTAATAGTAGTGTAAGAATTACAAAAGATACACTATGGACTTATGGCAATAATGTAATTGTTGAACCAGTATATGCATTAGTTCCATATACTATAGTATATACGGCTGGAGAAGGTGCTGGAGCAGATTACAGTCATAGTGAATCAGTAACTTATGTAAAAGACATAGAACTTGAATATAGCGATCAATTTACTCTTTTCGGCAAGAAGGTTGTTGGATTTGAGATTATTAATGGTTCAGTTGGAATAGATAATACTGATACAGCTATGGTAGCAGCAAAGGGAACTACTGATTGGAAGAAGTCAAATAAAGTAATGCTCACAGAGAAGTTCTCGTATGCATATCCAAGTGATGGTAACGTTTTAAAATTACGTGCAATCTATTCAGATGCAGGAGTAACAGTTAGATATCATAGATCCACTCCAAGTTCTATTGATAGTAGATATACAAATGTCGTAACAGGAGCTGTGGCAGATAGTTGGATAGATGCTGAAGTAGAGAGTAGGATTACTAATGCTAAGTATGAAGTTGTGGGATATGAATTCATCGGTTGGAGTAAGACACCTGTGACTGCCATTGAGGCAGATAGTATAAGCATTAGCAATTTATATCAGGCAGATCAAGTTGTGGCATATGATACTGTTAAGAATGAAAGTTACATCTTAGATTTGTATGCTGTATGGAAGAGAAAGACATATAATTGGACTTTCCATATAAATGATAAGAGAGAAGGTAGTGGCTCTACTGATGGTTCTATACAAGGACTTATTAGTGGAAGTCAAACTACTGCTACTATGCAAGTGAAGTTTGATGAATACTTTGGAACTTCGGTAAATATTTCTAAAGCTTCAAGAGTAGGATATACACTAAGAGGATTCACAGAAGATAAAGATATAGCTATAAAAGACAGAGAGACATATGCAAACGTATATAAGAGTGATACAGTTGTTCGTAATGCAAGCGAGATGGAACTCTATGCTTTATGGCTAAATAAGAAATACCTCTTCAATGCTGATTTAAGAGGACAGACTTGGGAAGATTCAACACATGCTGCAGGAAATATATCAATGAGAGACATTTTATTTGATGATGAGATTGATGTTAATGTGCTTCCAAATGCGAAGTCAAATCTTACAAAGATGGAATTTGACTATTGGGGTGTAAATGTTGATAAGAGTACTGAAGAAATACTTAATCTTGATGAGGTAGCATATAAGAATTATAAGAATAGCCACGTTGTTAAAAACATATTTACATATTCTGAAGAATGTGAAAGAGATGGCTTTATCACATTTACAGCAGTTTATGCGCCTAGTCCTGTAAAAGTAATCTTTGATGCAAAAGAATCAGATGCTGCATTTAAAGATAGTTTTGGCAATTATGTGAAACGATTAGTTGCCACAACATCTATTGGCTGGTCAGTTGGTGCTGCATTTGATAATGGTGAGATACCTACACCAGTTTGTCCAGGATATAAAGTAGCTAAGTGGGTACTTGCAAGTGATAGTAGTGTTGAAATTACAAAGAGTACTTTGTGGAATTATGAAGATAACACGGTTGTTGAACCTGTATATGATGCAATTAATTATATAGTAGAGTATTATCCAGGAGAAGCTGGAGGAAGCGCTAAACAAAGTGCAGGAACGATTGCATATAACGCAGAATTTATACCAGAGTATAATGTATTTAAGTATAGTAAGCATAAGATTGTGGGATGGAAGGTATTAAATCCAGGTCAAGACATAAGTGGAAATGTGACTATGAAGGTTGCTGAGATAAGCTCAGGCGCTTGGACTTATACAGATATAATTAATGTAGGTCAAAAAGCTACAAATGTATTTGCTGACGAAGGCGATAAAGTAAAACTTGAGGCTATCTGGGAAGAGTCAGTATATAAAGTAGAGTATGTGAGAAAAGCACCAAATAGTTTAGACCCAAGTTATACTAATGAAATTAATGAGTCTACTATGAGTATAGTTGAAGTAGAAACTGGCGAAGAGGTAGTTATAGCTGATTATGGTTATACAACTTCTGGCTATACTATGATTGGATGGTCAACTAAATCAGACATAGATTATAATCACTATGTAAATGGAAATGAAATTTCGCTTGTTCAATACACTAAGGGAAGCAAGGTTGTATTGTCGAATACTAAAGATGAATTGATTAGACTATATCCAGTGTGGCAAAGAAAAGAGTTCTCACTTACAATTAAATATCCTAAGTATGCTACTGCAATCAAAAAGAATATAACATTTAGATATGATACATATGTAAATGATATAGACATAGTAAAGGGTAGAGATTATAAGGGAGATGCTTACTATGTACTCGGATGGAGTTTGAAGGATCCAGGAGATGCACACTATAGCGACATCGATGAAGCGCTTGCTGATGCTACACTTACAGAGCACATTGCAAATGTCAATGATAAAGTTTTGTTTAGAAATCAAAGCAATACTCTATACTCTGTGTCAAGGCAAGACTGTATTGAGTTTATATATCGTGTAAATAGTACGAGCGGACCACAATTAGATATGAAAGTTAATTCAGGATTAGTTCAGTATGTATTAAATGGATCTACTAAGAAATTCAATATATTAAATGCAATACAGCAAGATTATGTATTTAAAGGATGGGTTAGAGACGGAGAAATAATACCAGCAAAGAAATCAAAGGAAAACGCAGAATATTATACTGGAAGGTTAACTGTCGACCCAACATTATTAAGGAATAGTGAAACATATGTAGTGGTTGGAATGTTTGAAAGGAAAGGCTCTAAGAAAAAGTCAAATAGTAGTGGAACTTCTGGC
>JAFXWR010000246.1 GCA_017542725.1 Lachnospiraceae bacterium
AATAAAATACTATACTGCATTCCAGATGAGATAAGAGTGTCGGGTGATACTGATATACATCAGATTGGAAATGCCCCTCATGTAATATTTAGGGATGAACCATATTTGTTGATTGACTATGTAAAAGATTATACAAATATGAGATATGATTCATATTTAGATGATGATAACAAAAGAGTGTATATTTATACTGATTGGGATAAAGAAACTATAGCATATCTCAAGGGAAGAGAATCGGCAAGACTTCAAGGTGGCAATAAGAGCCCAGTCATCACTGACTTAAAGAAAGGTGAAGAAGTTAAAGTTCTCGAGAAGATGACTAAGTGGATTAAGGTTAAAACTTCTGATGGCTATATAGGTTATATAAGAAAGAACAAAGTAAATAAAGAAACAGAGAGAATCCCGATAAGTGACTATGTTGAGATAGTTAGAAAAGGTAATAAACTAGATAAGAAGCCATGTATTGGTTTCCACCAAGTGTTATCAAATTATTCTGCAAGTAAACTTCCAGAGCTTTTAAAAAATGCAAAAGATATGAATGTAATAGCACCAACATGGTATGTTATTAGGAATAATGATGGAGACATAAGGTCAGTTGCAAATGATGCATACGCTCAGTATTGTCACGGAAAGAAATTATCAGTTTGGGCTACATTAAATAATTTTGATTTAGAAGATGTAGATGAGAAAAGCATATTTTCAAGTACACTAACTAGAAGAAAAATGATAGATAAGATCTTAAGAGAAGTTTCGGTTAATAATCTTGATGGTATAAATCTCGACATAGAACAACTTTCTTATGACGCTGGAGAAGATTATACAGAATTTGTAAGAGAACTATCTATAGAATTAACAAAGATAGGATGTATCTTAAGCATAGATACATATGTGCCTTACAATTTCAACAGACAATATAATCTAAAAGAATATAATGACTTTTGTGATTATGTTATTATCATGTGCTATGATGAGCATTATGCAGGAAGTAAAGAGGCTGGATCGGTATCTTCTATTGGCTATGTAAGAGACGGTATAAATCTTTCACTCACAAATATTGACAAAGATAAACTTATAATTGGACTACCATATTATACAAGAATATGGACAACTACTACAGAGGGTAAGGTTACATCTGTTGCAGGGGCATCACAGGCTATGGAGAATGCGGCAATAGCTCAAGGCTTAAAGTTCACTTTTGATGAGGCTACATGTCAAAACTATGGCGTGAAGACAACACAAGAAGGTAGCCTTGTAGAGTGTTGGATGGAAGATGATTTGAGTCTTGCATATAAAGTTCATGAGATAAAGAAAATGGATTTGGCAGGTACTGCAGCATGGAAATTGACTCAAGAAAGAGACAACTTTTTTAAGATAATTAATATTAATGATTAGTCAAATGGATTTAGACAATGTCATAAAAATTTTAAAAGAAGAGGGTAGAGTAATTGCTATAAAGACTGACACAGTTTATGGTTTAATCTGCAATGCCTTTGATAAAAAAGCTACTGATAAGATATATCACATAAAAAATAGAGAAAGACGTAAGCCATTATCTATTTTTTTGAAGAATACTGACGAAGTAAAAAAATATGTTGATGAGAATAATTTAACTTCGTTTATAAAAAGAATAATGGAAAAGTATTGGCCAGGTGCACTTACTATTATATTTAAGAAAAAGGATGATACTTTTGATAATATCACTTCTGGGGTAAGTAGTATAGGCATTAGAATTCCTGATGATAAAAACCTTTTATATATATTAAATAATATAGATTTCCCGCTTGCTCAAACATCGTGCAATATTTCTGGAGAAGAAGAGTATAGAAATGCTGATGAGATAAGAACAAAACTCGGCGATGTTATAGACTTAATTATAGATGGTGGAGAGGTTAAAGACAATAAACCATCAACCATATTATCTGTTGAGTGCAATGAACCTATAATTTTAAGAGATGGAGCTATCAAATTAGATGTCTAATACTAAAGTTGGAAGAAATGTCAAAATAGAAATTATTCGACTAATTGCCTGTATGGCAGTTATTTGGTATCACATAAGAGAACTCCCTTGGAAGTCAAATGGTGAATTGAGTGAGACAGCTGTATTTTTTGAATGTGTTTGCACAATCTGTGTGATGACATTTTTCCTTATAACTGGCTTTTTTATATATAATAAAAAAGGGCCTATTATTAAAGACTGGTTATCGCTAATTAAAAAATTTTTAAGCCAGGTTTTTTTGTTTTTTATATTTGTATCTATATTTACTATAATATTTCACGATTATTTAATATCAAAAGAGAGTTTCGCATATTGTATAAAGAACATATCATTAGTGAATATTTTTTCGACCTCATTTAATTCTATTATACACTTTGATGCGAATTACTTGCCTGGCACGGCAGCACATCTTTGGTATGTGTTTTCATATGCCATCATCATAATAGCATACCCAATTACAAGATTCGTCATGACAAAGATGCCAAAGTATGTTGGATATATCATAATAGCAGTTCTTACTATATGTATGATAGTAAACGATTATTTTTTATTTTTTGGCAACCCTACTTATAATCTCATATTTAAGATTATTCATAAACCTATATATTATAGTGCTTGTGGTCATGTGTTATATAATGATGTGATGAGAAAATATATAGATGATAAACTTGAAAGTTCAACCAATAAAGATAGTATTTTTATAATTAACAAAGTAATATTTGTAGTTTCATTGATTACTTATGCAATTTCATTTGTATTATTATTTAAAACTCAAGTAGCCTATGACTTAGGAACGAATGGAGAATATGTTTATACATCTTGGCTTAGCACATTTTCACTTTTCTTAACTTCAAGTTTTATCTTATTTGTATATAACTTAAATATAGAAAGATTTTTAAATGATAAAATAAATAATATCATATATTATATATCAAGCAAGTCGCTTGGAATATATATGATACACTATCCAATTATAACAAAGTTTTTATCTATTGGATTCCAAAGTAGGTTTACCAATAATAGACCAAATATACTATATCATTTAGCATATTACATATTTTATAGCTTATTTATATTTATTGTTTCTTTTGCAGTATTACTTGTTATAGAGTTCCTAGTAAATAAAATTAAAGCTCTTCGATTAAAGAGGTGATTGTATGGCTAAAAGAAAAGATTATTTGAAATGGGATGAATATTTTATGGGACTAGCAGTTCTTGCAAGTCTTAGAAGTAAAGATCCAAACACGCAAGTTGGATGCTGTCTTGTGGATTCAGATAACAGGGTTTTGTCTCTAGGCTACAATGGTTTCCCTATTGGTTGTAGTGATGACGAATTCCCATGGGAGAGAGAGGGCGCGAGCTCATATGATACCAAATATAATTATGTTTGCCATGCAGAATTAAATGCAATACTTAACTATAAAGGAAACTCTCTTAAAGGTGCCAAGGCATATGTAAATCAATTTCCTTGCAATGAATGTGCAAAGGCACTTATACAGTCTGGCATAAAGACTATAATTTTTTTAGATGACAAATATGCAAATAGTGACGGGGTAAAATCATCAAAGAGAATGTTTGATGCAGTAGGTGTAAAGTATAAAAAATTTAAACCTCTAAATAAAGAAATCAAAATCAATTTATGATTATAAATATAAATGATTACAATATTAACTATATAGATGAGGGCGGTGGAGAAGCAGTTCTCT
>JAFXWR010000247.1 GCA_017542725.1 Lachnospiraceae bacterium
AGAACTATGACAAGGTAGAGGATATAGATATTGAGTCAGTATTACATAAGTTTCCTATGTATGCTATTCAAACAGCATCTTCATACGATAGTGATGTTTTAAAGTTATATAAGAATAGACTTAAAGATAACTTAGCCTTTACAGGACATATTTCTGTAAAATTAAATGGTTGGCATATCAGGGTAGTGTATAAGCATGGAGAGTTTTATAAAGCCCTTAATAAGAGTGGACGAGATTTAACTAATCAGTTAATACCATCCTTAGAGAGAACAAATTGTTTAATAGTAGAGGATTTTGAGGGTTTACCTTATGTAGAAGTAAGGGGCGAACTTGTTATAAACAAGGCAAATTTGGAGAAAGTACAACAAGCAACATCAAGTACAGTATCTATTTATACAGGTGTAGGGCTTCTTTGTGATACGAAAGATGAAAATGTATGGAACTATCTTGATTTTGTAGCTTTTGATATTATTTCAGATGGTGTAAGCTTTGGTTCTAAAACAGAGGAATATCAATATTTAGAGGAACTTGGTTTTGAAGTACCTATGTATTGGGTAATCGAAGATATGCAAAAAGATAGCTTTATTGATGATTTACCTGATATAGTTAAGGATTGTGAGATAGAAGTAAGAGCCACAGATGTACAAGAGGGTTATGCCTATCTTACAGATGGCTTGATATTTACATTAGATGACAGACGTTATTTTGAGGATATGGGAAAGTCATTGAGTAAATATCAATATGGCAATATAGTTTTACGAATTGGATATTGGAAACAAGATACATATAAAGGGTATATTCAGACTATTTATTGGAAGCAAGAGCAGAATAAGAAAATGCCTTATGCTGTGCTTGCAGATAGCCCAAATGTAATAGAGTTTGATGATTTTGGAATAAACCCTTATATAACTAGTTTAGATGTAATAACCAATATAAATAGATTAGGTATTCGTACTCAAAATCAGAATGTATTATTGGTACCGTTATATAATCCTAATCAGATTTTGCGATTAGACGCTTATGTAAATACGGAGTTGGTATTTATAGATGATAAGGTTTTAGGCGTACTACCTTGTTTTGAAGATGGTAGGGTATTATTAGATGGTATATTACAACAAGTTATAAAAGGTGAATATAGTTTTAAATAAAGGAGTTTTGAGATGAAGACAATTATTTGTATCGTAGGAAAGACAAGTAGCGGAAAAGATACTATAACAAGGCATATTATGGAGAAGTTTGGTCTTGGTATGGTATGTAGTTATGCTACACGTCCAATGAGAGAGGGCGAAGTAAACGGTAGAGAACATTACTTTGTAACTAAAGAACAGATGAAAGAACTGTTAAAGACAGAACACGTAATTGCTTATACTAAGAGTGAGAAAACGGGTGTTGAGTATTTTGCTACTGCTGAGTCTGTTTTAGCAGATAATGTTATTTATATAATAAATCCAAAGGGTATTGCTTATTTAAAAGAGCATTTACCCGAAGATTTTAGATTATTGCAGATATATGTGTATCTTGATGAACCTGAGATTGAGCGCAGGGCTATGTTAAGAAAGGATGACCCTGATGCTTTTCTAGCACGTATTAATGATGAACGAGAAGAGTTTGACACTTATTATAATAATAAAGAGTATGATTATGTAGTAGACAATCGAAAGAGTAAAGAGGAAGTCTTTGCAGAGGTAGACGCTATATTAGAGAAAGAATTAGGGTAACTTATAGTTACAACATACATTCTGAAAGATATGGAAGATAAATAGAATGATTAAAATACAACAACTGTTGAGAGATAAGGAACGAATAAAACTAATTTGTTTAATCACTTTTATAATGTGGTTATTGGGATTATATGCAGGCTTTATTTATGAAATGCTTTTTAGTCCTAAGATGAAAGATTTCTTTGATGTTTATGGTCTGACGTATTTCTTTTTAGATTATAGTCAAGGATTTATACCACGAGGTTTTTTCGGAGAAGTAATAAAGCCTTTTGTTACAGCACATTATGATAATTTATATCATACATTGTTGTATTATAAAGTAATATTGGCCGGGGTGTATGTTGTAGGTATTAGTTTTGTATTTATAAAGCTAAGTAAGAAATTAGAATTAAGTACTTTTCTTATAGTTATGTTTGCTTTTATACATCCTTATTATTTCTTTGACCGCACTTATTCCTTTAGAACAGATAATTGGTGGGAGATATTAGTACCTTTGATGGTGCTA
>JAFXWR010000248.1 GCA_017542725.1 Lachnospiraceae bacterium
AATTTCTTTCATGTTGTCAAACCCTATCCCAGAAATTATAATTCCAGATTCAATATTTTTATCAACTTTCTCTAAACCATCAGAAAGTTGTGATTTAAAGTTTACATTTTTATTTTTAAGATATAACTCTGCATTCTTTTTACAAAATTCCAGTGGTCCCGGTTTATTATCAATAGCAATTACATTTTTACTTATACCAAGATTTGCAATAGTAATTGGTACTTTACCATGATCTGTCCCTACATCAATAATGGTATCTACTGGATCGCATAACTCTACGATTTTAGATAATCTTTTTGATAATTTTATACTCATTTAATATAAATAGTTTTATTAATATCCATAATTTTATTATTTAATTCAAACACACTATCAAGATTTAAATTTGAAGAATTATTTGCAGTTCTAATTTTAATCTGCTTAATAACTTGATTCAAACTTTCAACAATTACAACTTCATCGCTATCATTATAATTATAATTGGCGTTTAAAATTTTATTTATAATCTTTTTCTCCTCTTCAGACAAACTTTCAATTTTATCATACACATCACTTATCTTAGCCCCATCAAGATAAAGTTTATATAAAAATCTATATATGTCATTTGAAAGTTCTGCCCCATCAATAACTGCGGCAACCTTCTCTTTATAATCTGGTAATAAATATATCAAATATATAAAACTTGAATCAATTTTTGAAATTTCATTAATTTTAATGTTTTGCTTTTCATCAACTTTTGTATCGTTATACTGTTTAAATATGTTTCCAGTTGAAGATATATTATTTCCTTTTAATTTTAAATCAAGCATATCGCGAAGAGTTCCAGCATCAAGATTTTCTTGCAAAGCCACTTTCTTTAAATAGTTATCTCTTACAAACGAATTATCAACTTCAGAAAGCATAGTGACAATTTCATTTATATACTTTTCTTGATCATATGGGTCACTAATATTGTACTTTCTTTTTAAAGTCGAAACTATAAACAAAAATGTCGGAATTGGATTTTCTAATTTTTTCTTGAAACTTTCAACTCCATAGGTATTTATATATTCATCAACATCTTTTGCAGGTTTAAAATCAAGCACATATGTTCTAATTCCTGATTTACTTAGAATTTGGTCTGAACGAATAATTGCATTTACTCCTGCTTCATCTGTATCTTGGCATAAATAAACATTCTTAGGCTTTCTTTTAAGTAAAAACATCTGTTGTTCATTAAACGCTGTTCCCATAGTGGCTACAGCATTGTCAAAGCCAGCTTGGTGGATAGTGATTGCGTCCATATTACCTTCGCAGAGTATATAAAAGTTTTCTTTTGAAAAGTAAGCGTAATTCATAGCATAGAGAAAACTTTTTTTATGAAATATAATCGAATCATCAGAATTTACATATTTTCTTTCTTTCGGTTTAGCTTCAAGAGTTCTACTTTGAAATCCAACTACGTGTTTATAAGTGTCAACAAGCGGAAACATTACACGATTATAGAATGCGTCACATGGTTTGTCTTTATATAATCGGAAAAGTTTAGATTCAAAAAGCAAAGTGTCATCATATCCTTTTTCTTTCATGAGATTATATACATATCCAAATTCATTTGGTGCAAAACCAAGACCAAATTTTTTGATTGTTTCTTTAGTTAATTTTCTTTCAGCTAAATATTTTAATCCTTCTTTTCCTTTATCACTGAATAAAATTTTATAATAAGTATTTGCAACATCTCGGTACAATTCATATAATTTATTCTTTTTCTCTTCATTCTTTTTATAAGAATCATTTGATGTATAGTCGTCTTCTATTTCTATATTAGCTTTTTTAGCCAACATCAGGACCGCTTCTCTAAATGAAATGTGTAAGTAATCTTGGAGAAAAGTATATATGCTCCCGCCTTTTTCACATACAAAGCATTTATACATTTTTCTTGATTCACTTACAGAAAAAGATGGATTGTGATCATTGTGAAAAGGGCAAAGACCGACATAGCTGCTCCCCTTCCTCGTTAGTTTCACATAATCACCAATTACATCTACAATGCTAAGCCTATTTTTAATTTCTTCAATAGCCTCACTAAATTTCATTATTTATCCCGTAACTTATTTAATCTTCCATCCAACCGGTATATATAGTTCTTTAAATTTATTTATGGCATAGTCATCTGTCATACCAGAGATATAATCTGCAACCACCTGAAGTTCATCCTCTCCATCTTTCAAAAGTTTAATATACTCAGCCGGCATTTCATTGATATGATTTTTATAATGATAAAATAATACTTCTACAACTTTTTGAGCTTTTTTTTCTTCAGCTTTTGCAATGTTTTTCTTATTGTTATTATTATATACATTTTCAAATAACCAAGATCTAAGTTTTGCTATAGCTTTTTCTACAGGCTTACTCATCAAAATATCATTTTTATTATATGAATTATGTACAATATCTTTAATTAAAAAATCTATTCTTGATTTTACAGTATTTCCAATTACATCTGTAACATCTTTAGGCAAATCACTTTCTTTAAGTATTTTTGCAGTTATAGCATCATCAATATCATGATTTATATATGCAATTTTATCAGACAGACGAACAATTTTTCCTTCTAGTGTTTTTGGATTTCCGCTTGTTCTATGATTTAAAATTCAGTCTCTAACTTCTTTCGTCAAGTTAAGTCCTTGACCATTATTCTCAAGTTTTTCAACTATTCTAACGCTTTGTTCGCAATGTTCAAATTTTTGTGGCAATAGTCTATTCAATACTGCCTCTCCAGCGTGCCCAAAAGGAGTATGACCAAGATCATGCCCTAAAGCAATAGCTTCGGTCAAATCTTCATTTAATCGTAAAGATTTAGCAATAGTTCTTGCAATTTGGCTAACTTCAAGAGTATGTGTAAGCCTAGTTCTATAATGGTCACCTTCTGGAATCAAAAATACCTGCGTCTTGTGTTTAAGTCTTCTAAATGCCTTGCAGTGAATAATTCTATCACGATCTCTTTGGAAAACAGTTCTTAACTCACAATCGCGCTCTTTTTTATCTCTTCCTTGACTATTGATAGATAGGCAGGCATACTTTGAAAGAGTTGCCTCTTCAATTTTTTCTAATTGTTCTCTAATTGTTAACATTGTTTAACTGTGCATTGATAAATTCTATCTCATGCATCGCTCCTTCATCACCAGGATATTGTTTAAGATAATAATTAAAAGCATTTAGTGCATTCTTCCATTCACCTTTTTTTTCATACAAGACAGCTTGATTATACATAACAGATTTTTCATGCTCAAGTCCAAGTTCTCTTAGTTCTGCCAAAATTGAATCAGCTTTATCAACATCACCACTATCTATTGCAGTCTTAAACTCAACTAAATTTACTATAGAACTAACATTGTTATACAACTCTTTATACTGCTTATTGTTTTTATCAATACTTAAAAGTGTTTCATATATTTCTTTAGCCTCATTATATCTCTTAAGCATAAATAAGCATTCTGCTTTATAAAGAAGCAATTCATATTGTGTAGGTCCTACCTCACCATTTCCAAGTCTAATTGCTTCATTAAAATACGACAATGCTTCTTCATAATTTGAATTTTCAATATAATCCATTCCGTAGCTTTTATACTGCATAATCTTCCTATTTGTACAAGCTACAAGAAATGAAAGTATAATTAAAAATTCAATTTTTAAAAAGAACTTTTTCATTTATAATTATATAATGTAATCTGCAGAATATTTGATTGCTCTATTTGACAATTAATAGAATTATACTCTGCAGAATATCCATTATTTAATATGGAATATGTTTTTTATAATTCTTATTAATTTATGCCAAATTGATTTGAAGAAATCCAGCAACCTTCGTCTAACTCATCGAGGAGCTTCCCCTACATCCTCTTCATTGCTACTGCCTAAATCATCAATTGCATTTTCTTCTTTTATAGTATTATAATCATTATTTGAATTATCATTTATATTATTATTTAAATTTTCATCTATACTATCATTTAAATCTTTATCTAAATTATCATTTATATTATCATTTTTATCATTATCTATATTATCACTTGAATTATCATTTGGGAGATCGTTTATATTATCATTAGGTCGTAGATTTGTAGTTACACTATCAGTATATAGGTCTTTATCAATAACTACAGGCTCACCCAAAGATTCAGACAACTCTTTTTCAACTTCACTTTCAAGTTCAGCAAATCTTGTTGCATCAAGTATTGGCAAATCATCAAGCGATTCAATGCCAAATCTCAACATAAACTCTTCTGTTGTACCAAAAAGTATTGGTCTTCCAGCAGTTTCCTGTCTTCCTTTCTCTTCAATCAAACCATATTCAAGCAATCTATTACACGCATAGTCTGATTTTACTCCTCTTATATTTTCGATCTCCGGTTTAGTAATTGGTTGTTTATAAGCGATAATTGATAATGTTTCAAGTATTGATTCTGTAATAACTGGTTTTTGAGGGTGTGATGCAACTAATACCAAATTTTTAAAATATTTATTATTAGAAACCATTTGATACTTTGAACCTAGTTTGATGACTTTCATTCCTCTGTCTTTATACTCATTCTGATATTTTTCATAGAGTCTTTCTGCAGCTTCTTTTGCCACGTCAACAGTTGATTCGATAGCAGTTGCTAACGTATCTACAGTAACCGACTCTCCCATCATAAATAGTATAGACTCGATGATGTTTTCTTGTTCCAGTAGCGAGTAATTACTGCTACTGGTGAATTCACTTCCCATATTAGTCATCCTCCAATAAATCAAAGTCAACAAACCCGGTGGCACCCTCTACCACCTCAATATATATTTCTGAAAAACTAGATTCTTGTTTTACTTTTATCCTTCCAACCTTCATAAGTTCTAAAACAGCGAGAAAAGTAACTATGACATGAGTTTTATCAGTTTGCTCATCCAATAATTTTCTAAAACTAAAAGATTTATTTAAATTAGCATATTTGACAACAGAAATTATAGTATCTTTAAGCGGAACTTTTTCTTTTTCAAGTTTACCGAAACCACCACGTATTTCATCAATACTATCTCTTTTTCTGCGCAAAACTTCTGTAAAAACTTCATTTAATTTATTTACATCAATTCCCTTTAACAATTCATCATAGTCAATACTTGGTATGTATGACTTGACGTCTTGAGGAATCGTTGGTTTTTTAAGCATGTACTCAGGAGCTTCATCTTCAAAATCAGAAAGTTCATATCCAAGATTCTTATATTTTTTATATTCAAGCAATCTCTCGACCAAACTTTGTCTTGGGTCAATCTCTTCTCCCGATTCATCTTTTACTAATGGCAAAAGCATCTTAGATTTAATTTCAAGTAAGGTGGAAGCCATAACTATGAAATCTGATGACAAATCCATATCTTGTTCTTGCATATTTTTAATATATTCTAAATATTGATTCGTAATTGTAGCTATAGGTATATCAAAAATATCGATCTTATTTTTTTCAATAAGATGTAACAAAAGGTCTAACGGACCTTCGAATTTTTCTAATTTATAAGTTATTTTATCCATTAGTTTATATTTATCACACAAATTTCCGGAAGATTATTAACTCTAATTTTTATAAAATGTTCTCCTATACCTTTTGAAACAATTACATTGCCATTTTTATATCCATAAAGGCCAACATTATATTTGGGAAATAATTTTAAATCAGGTGAAAATATAGGTCCAATTACAGGGAAATTTATTAACCCTCCATGATTATGTCCTGATAATACTAAATCAAATCCAAAATTTATTAAATCTTCACAATAGTCAGGCTTATGGAACATTATAATGTTAAAATCATTTTTATTTAAGTTGCTAAAATGTTTATCTAAAATACTTCTGTCAATATGATCATGTATAGGATTCTTTTCAAACAAATTTTTATAATATCCATCATACAAATTAAGCCCTGAAATTGTAATACCATCTATTAGTTTTAAAGTACCATCTTCAAGAATTTTGATGTCATTTTTATGTAGACAGTCAATAAACTCATTATAAATGCCAATTAATTTATTATTATCTATTCTATTCTTAAGTCTTAGTTCATGATTTCCAAATCCAAAATATATACCCTTTAAATTATAATTTTTAGTACTCATTATTTCGTAACATTTTTTTGACAATTTATCAAAAAACTTCAGAGTATTTTTATATTTTACAATGCATCTTTTGCTCTGAACAGTTGAAAAATCAACGAAATCTCCACCAAATACAATAAAGTCTGGATTTATTGAAACTATGCTATCTATAAATTCACTATAATCATTTTTGAATTTTTTATTATGGAAATCAGAAATAAAAACTAACTTTATTTTTTGATTATTTTTAATATTCTTAACATCAAAAGTGTTAATTTTATAAAGTTTACACTCTATTTTAGATATTATATAAATTATAATATAAAGGGCAATAATTATAAGAAAAATTAATAAAATTTTATTATCTAATATTGACAAATGATAACTCCATATTTGATATAATTACTTTATGATTAGTTATGAGCCATTTTTCAAAACTCTATCAAAAAAAAGAATAACGCAATATCAATTGGCTACAAAATATCTAATACCACAAGGTACTCTGCAGAGAATTAGAAATAATAAAAACTTAAGCCTACAATCAGTGGAAAATATTTGTAAAGCACTAAACTGTAAAATTACAGATGTTGTTTCATTTATTTAATTTCTTTTAGTAATTGTTCTATTCTCTTAGCTCTATCTGCAGAATCATCTATAATAAATGCAATCTCTGGTGTCTTTCTCATATCAAGTTGTTCTGCAACAACATGTCTTACAAAGCCACTTGCATTTTTAAGTCCATCTAAAACTTCCTTTTTATTCTCAACATCAATTTGAACAAAAACTTTGCAGTGAGAATAATCTCGAGATAGAATAATCCCAGTAACTGTAGCGTTTCCAAGAACTCTTTTATCTTGTATTTCATAAGAGACTACTTCACCAATAATTCTCTCAACTTCTGAACTAATTCTCTCGTGTTTATACGATGTGTTATTTTTATTTCTACTATTTTTCATAATCAATCTTTTTTTCTTCAACAACATAAACTTCCATTATGTCATCAACTTGATAGTCACTAAAGCCATCAAGAACAACCCCACATTCAAATCCAGCTTTAACTTCTTTAACCTCGTCTTTAAAACGCTTTAATGACAAAATCGGTCCATCAAATATAACTTTTTCTCCTCTTTTCAAACGCACTTTAGAATTTCTTCTAATTTCTCCGTCATTTACAAATGAACCAGCAATACTTCCCACACTTGATGCTTTAAATATTTGCCTAACTGTAAGATTTCCAATAATCTTTTCTTCAAAAACAGGTGCAAGCATACCTTTCATTGCTTTTTCAACATCATCAATCGCATTGTAAATTATATTGTATAGTCTTAAATCAACTTTTTCTCTTTCAATGATTGATTTAGTATTTGCCTCTGGTTTAACATTAAATCCTATAATGATAGCATTTGACGCACTTGCAAGTGTAACATCGGATTCATTGATATTTCCAACTCCTTCATGTATAACTTTAACTACGACTTCATCATTTGACAATTTTTCTAAACTATTTTTGATTGCTTCAGACGATCCTGCAACATCTGCTTTTAAAACTATATTTAATTCTTTTAACTCACCAGCTTTGATTTGATCAAAGAGCGCGTCAAGAGTAACTTTGTGTTTGCTCTCTTCAACAAGTTTAATTTTGTTTTCTGCAACAAATGTTTCAGCAAACGACCTTGCTCCTTTTTCATCATCAAAGCATACAAATGTATCTCCAGCCTGTGGCACATCATTTAATCCCAATATCTCTACCGGTGTTGATGGAAGTGCAATTTTAAGTCTATTTCCACTTGCATCAGTCATCGCCCTTACCTTACCAAAACTTCTACCCATTGCAACATAATCGCCAATATGTAGTGTTCCTTTTTGTACAAGTATTCTTGCTACCGGTCCTTTCCCTTTATCAAGTAGACTCTCTATAACTATTCCTCTTGCATTTCTATTTGGATTTGCCTTCAAATCCATTACATCTGCAGTAAGTAATATCATTTCAAGCAAATTTTCAATACCAATATTTTTCTTTGCAGAAACTTCGCAGTATGTTGTCTGTCCACCCCAGTCAGCAGGCACAAGTTCATATTCAGAAAGTTGTTGTTTAACTCTTTCAACATTTGCCTCTGGTTTATCAATCTTATTAATAGCCACTATTATTTCTACATTTGCTGCTTTAGCGTGATTAATAGCTTCAATAGTTTGTGGTTTTACTCCATCGTCAGCTGCAACAACTAAAATGGCTATGTCAGTAGACTTTGCGCCTCTTAATCTCATAGCTGTAAATGCCTCGTGACCTGGAGTATCTAAGAAAGTAATAAGTCTATCTTTAACCTTGACTTGATATGCACCAATATGTTGTGTTATACCTCCTGCTTCTTTTGCAATAACATTAGTATTTCTAATCGTATCAAGGATAGATGTTTTTCCATGATCAACATGTCCCATAA
>JAFXWR010000249.1 GCA_017542725.1 Lachnospiraceae bacterium
AATCAATAAGATTGATGTGGCTTTCTTGATTAATCTTCCAATGCTCATTGGTCTTCCTCACTTTAATATTTTTATTTTTAATATTTTTTTTAGTACGATCATGTGGGTATTGGTATTAAACACAGCAACAAAAAAGTCGGCACCCCTTATAGGCCGTCGGCTTATTGTTATTTTAGCTGCGTTGATATTTTAGCACCCCCCCCATTTTTGTCAATACAAAATCTTCATAATTTCTTAATAATTAACTTTATCAATTTTTTTAAAAGTTTTCATTTGTAATGAGAATTTTGTTGAAATTTTCAAAAGTTTGCAGTATAATATGGCTATGATTATAAGAGAACGATATTTAAACCAAATAAGACCTTTTTATGACTCAGACCTAATTAAAATAATTACTGGAATTCGCCGTTCTGGTAAGTCTGTTGTGATGCAGCAAATCAAAGACGAGATTACAAAAAAAAGCGATAATTATTTCTATTTTGAATTTGAAGATAGGATTACAAAAAGCCAATTCAAAAATGCCGATGACATAATTCAAAATATTTTACGAAATAAAAAAGACGGGCTTTGCTATGTATTCTTTGACGAGATACAAGATTATGATGGATGGGAAGAAGTATGTAAAACTCTTAGACTTAAAAATTGTTCTATTTTCATCACAGGTTCAAATCAAAAATTACTATCTAAAGAATATACAAATAAATTAAGCGGAAGATATGTTTCTTTCAAAATATTTCCATTTGTGTATAAAGAAATCTTAGAATACTGTAAAGAGTTAAGTCGCGATATGTCCATTCTCGACTACATCATATGGGGTGGCTTTCCAAAAAGATTAGAATATAAAGATGAAAATGCTATGAAGTCTTATCTAAAAGATCTAAATGAAACTATTATTTACAACGACTTAAGCCTTAGATATAAAATTAAAAAAATGGAGTTGTTTGAAAATGTTGTCAACTATGTTTTTTTGTCAAATAGTAGAATACTAAGTTCCAACTCAATTTATAAATATATAAAGCAACATCACAAATGTTCTGAAAATACTATTTCAAAATATATTTATTATCTTGAGCAAGCATTTGCTATTGAAAAACTAAGCCAATACTCTACCAAGACAAAACAAGAATTGTCATTTTATCATAAAATATATAATGAAGATGTGTCTTTTAATTCAATAAGGCAAACGAATAATCGATTTGACTTAAGTCACAATCTTGAAAATATTATTCACAATGAGCTCTTATATATGGGATATACTTTACATGTATACAACATTAACGGAAAAGAGGTTGACTTTCTCGCAACAAACGGCAACAAAAAATATTACATACAAGTTGCTTATAGTGTTGAAGATGAAGAAACATATAAAAGAGAAATGGCTCCTTTCAACCTAATAAAAGACAATCTATCTCAAAAGATTTTAATTACCAATGATGAATTGGATTATTCTACAAGTCTAGTCCGTCATATAAAATTTAAAGATTTTTTAATGCTTAATACTTTATAGGGCTCGTGTAGGCATTGCAAAAATACCGATACTATATTAAAATTAATTATAATAAAATAAAATTTATGGAGATGAGTGTATGAAAAAAGGTGATGATTTAAACATTAACAAATCTGACATTGCAAAGAATTATTTATTTCTTGGCATTCTTATTTTTGCAATGATTCTTGGCTGTGTATTTGGGGCGATGAACCAAGATGCAGCAAGAAAGATTAATTTCCTTGGCACAATTTTTATCAATATGATGTTTTGTATCGTTGTGCCTCTTGTATTTTCATCTATAGCTGGTGCTGTCGCAGGTATGAAAAATAGAACTCGTGCAGGAAAGATAATTGCCTGTACTATAGCTACATTTGTCATTACCGGTGTTATTGCTTCTATCATTATGTTTGTTCTTATGAAAGCTTACCCACCAGTATTAAAAGCTTGGGAAACAGTCCCTTCTGAAGAACTTGGCGAATATGCAACTGTACCACAGATGATTACCAACTTCTTAACTACAAGTGACTTTACAGGTCTTCTCACTCGTCGAGCAATGCTTCCTCTTATAGTGTTTTCACTTATATTTGGATTTGCAACTAACTCAATAGAAAATGGCGAAGGTCCTGTCACAAATTTCGTCTTAGGACTTAGTCGTGTGATGGTTAAGCTTGTAAACATAGTTACTTATTATGCGCCTGTCGCATTCTTCGCAATATTTGCAAACCTTATGGCAGATTATGGACATATGATTACAGAAGCATATGCAAGAGCTATGATAGTTTACTACCCACTTTGCTTTATTTATCTTTTCACTGCATTTCCTCTCTTCGCTTGGTTTGGTGGCGGCAAAGGTGCTGTAAAACTTATGCTCAATAAACTTGCCCGTCCTGCTATCGTATCACTTGGCACATGCTCATCTGTCGCAACTATTCCTACAAATTTAAATGTCGCTGAAGAAACTGGCATCTCAAAAGATGTATCAAATATAGTTATCCCACTTGGAGCAACAATGCATATGGATGGTTCTTGCTTCTCATGTGTTCTTAAAATTGCATTTGTGCTTGGAGTATTTGGTCAAGAACTCACTTGGAACCAACTCATCCCTATAACACTTCTTGCTGTTTTCTCATCAGTAGGTATGTCAGGTGTTCCTGGCGGCGGATACATTGGCGAATATATCATTTGCTCAGTATTCTTCCCAACTCGTATGGAGCTCGCATTCCCAATCTTAGTTGCTATCGGAAATCTTGTAGACCCTCCAGCTACTATGATAAATGCATCTGGCGATTATGTTGTATCATTCATTGTATCAAGATTTGTAGATGGCAAGGACTGGTTGCAAGAGCAACTTCACCCAATTGCTACAAGAATAAATAACACCAAGACAACTATTTCAAAAATAACAAAATCAACAAAAGCATCTAAGAAGAAATAATATATAAGGCAAAATGAATACAATTTGTAAAAATATAACAATTAAAGAAAATGAACTTTACTTTAATAATTTTAAAGTTACAGACCTCGCAAAAAAATACGGCACTCCACTCTACATAATGGATGAGAACCGTATAAGAGAAAATGTAAATGCCTATAAGTCTGCATTTAAAAAATATTTTAATGATGATGCTCGTATGCTCTATGCAAGTAAGGCATGCTCTTTCAAATACATTTACGAAATAATGAAGGATGAAGGTGTCGGTATCGACCTTGTATCAAGCGGTGAACTATATACAGCGAAGGCAGCTGGCTTTAATTTATCTAAAGCGTATTTTCATAGCAACAACAAAACTGACTTTGATATAAAATATGGAATTGAAAATGGTGTTGGATATTTCGTAGCAGATAATATAGAAGAAGTAAATGTCATAGAGAGAGAATGTGAAAAGCTCGGCAAGACTCAAAAAATTTTGCTTCGTCTCACTCCAGGCATAGACACTCATACTTACGAAGCAGACCAGACAGGAAAAATTGATTCCAAATTTGGTACTGCCATAGAGACAGGTCAGGCACTAACTCTTGTCGGAGAAGTTTTAAAACTTAAACACATAAATCTTATGGGCTTCCACTGTCATGTTGGTTCGCAGGTTTTTGAAGAAGATGTCTATGAAAGAACTTCAAAGATAATGCTTAAGTTTTTTGCTGATGTAAAAGAAAAATATAATTTTGAGACTCAAGAGTATGATATCGGTGGTGGCTTTGGCGTTAGATATGTAGACACAGACCCAGTGCTTCACCTTGATACTAAACTTAAAGAACTTTCAGAATATATAAATAAAGAATGTGAAAGACTCAATATCAAAGTTCCAGCATTTAGGATGGAGCCAGGTAGGTCTATAGTTGCTGATGCTGGTATGACTCTTTACACAGTCGGAACTATCAAAAAAATCCCTGGCTATAAAAATTATGTATCAATAGATGGTGGTATGGCAGATAATCCAAGATTTGCACTATACGGGGCAAATTACACTTGTATGGTAGCAAATAAGATGAATGAGGCTCTTGATTTTAAAGCCGATCTCGTAGGAAGATGCTGCGAGTCAGGTGACATAATTCAAAAAGATATTATGTTCCCATCATCAGTTAAAAGGTATGATATAGTTGCTGTCGCAACTACTGGAGCATATAACTACTCAATGGCATCAAATT
>JAFXWR010000250.1 GCA_017542725.1 Lachnospiraceae bacterium
ACTCGTAATCGTTAGGTACAGTAAACTTTCTATCGCCTGAATGTATAGAGGCACCATACCACATTTGATTGTTCTTCAATAAAGGAAATACGTCTTTACAAGTTATTGCATTCATATTTCCTATAATCAGAAAGTCCTTATTATATTCAAATAATTGTAAAATATATTCTCGAAAAAGACTAAATGGAGGATTTGTGACTACAATATCACAGGATGCCATTATTCGTTTTGATGTATCACTACGAAAATCACCACTTTCATGTAATTCTACCCGCGTAGCATCCTCTAAATCCGTGTCATTACCACCTATATACTCCCAAAGGATAGCCTGATTATTTCTATCAAGATATAACGCAATCAACCTTTTAAGATGCAAGACCTGAAAATTTTTATGAAAATAAGCCCAAAATTGACTATATTTTGGATTATCACAATTACAAAAAACTACCTTATTAGCAAATTTATTTTGATAATAACGTAGTTCTTTGTCAATATCCTCATACTGTGTATAAAATTCGTCTGCTTTATTTGATTTAGCTTCTTTTAAACCTATATTCATAATATATCCTACTTATCTAAAATAAGGCTATACTCTATTGGTACTATATTATCTACCAAGTCCTCCCAACGATAAATAGTTAAATTTGCATACAACGACCTCAATAAAGGCGTAATATCTATACTACTATCCTCTTTAAACTGATTCAACAAATCTAATTTTGATTCATCATAAAGTAAATTGGACACTCTATATATTTGTGCCAACTCCCCTCTATCATTAGCTGTACTCAAAATATCATATTCATGTTTAGTAAAGATTATCTGTCGTTCCTTATCTCCAAGTGTACTTTTAACCTCTATCAAACATTTAGGGTCAGTATTCAACTCTATATCATAGCCACAACCATTACCCTCTTCAAAACTCCTATGATTTACAATATCTGCATCATACAAATTCTGTAAATAGTTCATAACAAAAAGTTCGCCTAAAAGTCCTATTAAATTTTTATCAACATCAGAATTACATTTTACTGCATGATGAAAACTCTTAGACCCCCTATGATTACCCTCATGTAACACTTGCTTTTTATTATAATATACAGGCTCGAATCCTGTTATATCTGCTAAAATACTATCATCATTAAATACCCATAATTCTTTTGGATTCTTATCTTGATTAACAGCCTTCTGTACCAAATGACATCTTACATTCCTAAGTATCTGTTCATACATAACCTCATTTTGGCGTGTTGAACTTCTTTGTAAATCTAGGTCAGTAGCTTGATACTTTCGTAAAAATAAACTCTGTAACTGACTCTGTGTAATACTATTACGAGTCTGCAACATATATTTAATTACTTGCTTTACTTCACTTTCTTTTAATGCTTTTCCTTCCGGGCTGAATCTATTCTTGTCTATAAACATATAAGTACCTCAACAATAATCGTAGCAAATCAATAGTTACATATCATCAAATGCTTAACTTTTTTATCTTCTGCATTTCTATTCATAAAACTAACAAAATAATTCTTATCGTAACTACTAACCTTCAGCTTATTTCCATTAGCACATACAACACCATCTTCATACAAACTCTTAATAAACTCCGTGTTCTTGGTAACCAACATAAACTTACCTTTACACTTATTTATCAAATAATCTGCTAATCGTTTCTGCTCTGTCATATCAAAAACATTAGTATCATACGTACTAAATGCACTGTCATAAGGTGGGTCTAAAAATATAAAGTCCGTGTCACATAAATCAAACTGAGCTAAGAACTTTTCATAATCCATATTACAGACAGTAGTATCTTTCATCTTTTCCTGCAACAATATAGACTCGTATAAATCCAATTTAGTTGAAAAACTTCTTGAATTATATGAAATTCCACCATAAGGTACATTAAAATCGCCACTACTTGAAAATCTAAACATACAAGAATAACAAAGCTCTCTTATAAACAAATAAATAGCTGCTTGAAAGCCCGAACTCTTATCTGCCATGTTATTATAAACATCTCGAATATAAGTATAATAAGCTGCTTTAAAAGCACCTACAAGGTTTTTCTCTATATCCTCTTCTGGTAAATGTTGCTTATGCTCTAATTTATATAATCTCTTACACTTATCAAATACTACCTTACCTACAACATCCTTAAAAACATAATCAGAATGTACCCCTAAGTTATTGAATAAATCAGCATTATTTACTATGGTTTTACTAATGTAATCCTCAAACTCTTTTTCTGTAACATCATTCTTAATATAGCTTTTATACGTATCTATAAAAATATCTTTGTCTACTAAGTCATCTAAAATACGCCAATCGGACTCCATCTTATTTATCAGACTAATAAACTCAGGATTTTGTTCTTTTATACTCTGATAAAACCATACTAACTGTGTAGACAAATCATTAATAAAATATTGCGTAGCATCTATAGCTTGATAAACAGCACCACCACCTACAAAAGGTTCAAAATAACGCTTAAAATGTGTAGGGGCGTGTTGTAATATTACATCTAATTCTTTTTCTTTACCGCCCGGATATTTCAATAAACCCATCTATCATTACCTCTTTCTTATTAAGTATCTCGCAAAAACCTCTTTACCCTTTACTTTTAAGTCTTTTCCATCTTGACCTTTTCTAAATCCAATCAATTCAAACTGTTTAGGGTTGTATTTATCTATAAACGATATAGGAACGCCCATTATTCCTTTGAAATCATACGGTATAGTTTCTGTCTTATTGACATCAATAGCACCTTTTAAATTGTCATAGCTATTATAAGCAAACGTCTTAATACTATATGTCAAATTCATAAAAGCAGGATAATCTTTTTCAGTTAACATATTAGTGTACCATCTGATACCTGTCACACTAATATATTTAAACCCTTTATCATCTACTTTATAAGTTTTAGCTGTTAACGGATAATCAGCAGCTACCCTAAAATATCTTCCTCCACTATGTATACTCTTACCTAACTGTATTTTGTTGTGCAATACTAATGGAGCAATAGCTTTATGCGATAAAGCATTTAAAGGACCCATCACTAAATACTGCTTTTTCTCTTGCACTACCAAACTTATAAATTCATCAAATAAAGAGAAAGGTGGATTAGTAACTATTATATCTGATTGACGTAACAAATTCAAACACTCGGCTGACCTAAAATCGCCATCCCCCTTTAAAGGTTGTTTCCATTTTTTATCCTTTGTAAGATGTAAAGCATAAGATGGTTCTCCGTTAGCATAATGCGTACAAATGAGTTCTTTTAACTTTAATCTTAAAAAGTTAGTACTAAAATAAACATAGAAATTAGAAAACTCAGGGTCATCACAATTACATAGCACTATTTTATTTGCAAAATTAGTACTATAATGCACCAATTCTTTTTCTATATCTTCATACTGTGTATAAAATTCATCTGATTTATTCGCTCTAGCCTCATCCAAATATGACTTTGCTCTCATAAAACTCTCCTAAAAATCTCCACGCCCTAACCCTTGTGTTAACTTTATAGTTGAATATACAACTATCAAGATAACGATTATTGTAACAGCCAATGCAAGATTGGTTAAAAATACGCTATTCTGAACTCTTAAAAACAATAAGTGTACTAAATTCGGATGTTTTAGTAAATAAAGAGATAGACCTATAAAACTAAAGAAACTACAAGTATAAATAGCATATTTTTTAGGATACTTTATACCCATACCTAGCACAACTAAAAATACATTCAAAAGTAGTCCACATATTGTACCTATCACTACCGCACCGATTCCAAAACTAGCTACTAACAACATAAAAATACAAATTACCATCATAATCATA
>JAFXWR010000251.1 GCA_017542725.1 Lachnospiraceae bacterium
CTTTTGAAGAACTTGTTGATACTGCTAAAGAAAAGCTAAGAATAGAGAATGAACTAAAGAGAGTTGAATCTGAAATTGCACGAGCTAAAGGGATGCTTGCAAACGAGAAATTTGTTAGCAAGGCTCCACAACAAAAAATTGATGAAGAGAAAGATAAACTAAATAAATATGAACAAATGCTTGTTGATTTAAAAATTTCTTTGGAGAAACTATAATATGGCAAAAAAATTAGTTATTGTTGAGTCGCCAGCAAAAGTTAAAACAATTTCAAAATTTTTAGGTAAAGACTATATTATTGAAGCCAGCATGGGACATCTTATTGATTTGCCTAAGAGTTCTATTGGAGTTGATGTTGATAATGATTTTGAAGTTAAATATATTACTATAAGGGGTAAGGGACAGCTACTTAACAAATTAAGGAAAAAAGCTAAGCAGGCTGATGTAATATATCTTGCAACTGACCCGGATAGAGAGGGTGAAACTATAAGTTGGCATCTAAAAAATGCTTTTTCTTTGCCTGACGATAAAGAAGTTCATAGAATTAGTTTTAATGAGATTACTAAAAATGCAGTTACTAATGCCATTAACAAACCTCGAAGCATTGATATGAACTTGGTAAATAGCCAACAGGCAAGACGTGCCATAGATAGAATAGTTGGATATAAGATAAGTCCTATTCTTTGGGAAAAAGTTAAAAATAAACTTTCTGCTGGTAGAGTGCAGAGTGTGGCACTTAGACTTATAAGTGAAAGAGAGGATGAGATCAATAAGTTTGTGCCTGTTGAGTATTGGACACTTGCTGCACAGCTTAAGACGAAAAAGAATGCATCGATAGAAGTAAGCTTTTATGGCAAGGATGGAAAGAAGTTAGAATTAAATAATGAAAAAATAGTTAATGATATTATAAATGAAATAGGTGATAATAAGTTTAAAGTAATTGATGTTAAGAAATCAAAGAGAGAAAAAAAAGCCCCGCTACCTTTTACCACATCAACAATGCAACAGGAAGCTGGTAAGATTTTGAATTTTTCAATTTCTAAGACTATGAGTGTTGCACAAAAATTATATGAAGGAATTGATTTACCAGGTAGAGGTACAACGGCACTTATTACATACTTGAGAACTGATTCGACTAGAATTGCTGATGAGGCTGTAGCCGCATGCAAAACTTATATAGAACAGAATTATGGAAATGCGTACGTTTCTGATACAGTTCCGCAAGAAAAAGAAAAAGGTAATAAAGTGCAAGATGCTCACGAAGCTATACGACCAACATATATAGAATTAGCACCTGCTGATATAAAAGAGTCATTAAGTAAAGATGAGTATAAACTGTATTCTTTGATATGGAGAAGATTTATAGCGTGTAGGATGAAAAATGCCATCTACGACACCGAAAAGGTTACTCTTGATGCAAATTCATATACTTTTACTGCAAATTCTTCAAAAGTTTCTTTTCAAGGATTCCTTATAATGTATAAGAGTTTAGAAGATGAGGAAGATAAGACATCTAAGCTTCCTAGTTTTGAAGTTGGAGATGAACTTACACTTGATAAATTTGATAGGGAGCAACATTTTACACAACCACCTGCCCATTTTACTGAGAGTTCGCTTGTAAAATTGTTGGAAGAAAATGGTATTGGTCGACCTTCAACTTACGCACCTACAATTAACACATTGCTTAAGAGAAGATATATTACCAAAGAGAAAAAGAATTTATTCATTACTGAGTTAGGCGCTGCTGTTAATAAAATAATGATAAAGGCATTTAATGATATAGTTGATGAGAAGTTTACTGTCAATATGGAGAAACAGCTTGATGAAGTAGAGAATGGCAATATTGAATGGAAAGAAGTTTTGAGAAATTTTTATCCTAAACTCAAAGAAGAATTAGAAAATGCTGAAAAGAATTTAGAAAAGATTAGTATAAAAGAAGAAGTTACTGACGAGAAGTGTGAAAAGTGTGGAGCTAATCTCGTCGTTAAATATGGACCATATGGAAAATTTCTTGCCTGTCCGAATTTTCCAGATTGTAGATTTACTAAAACTTATTTTGAGCATACTGGAGTTAAGTGCCCAAAATGTAATGAGCATGAACTATATAAACTTAGAACTAAAAGAGGTAGAATCTTCTTTGGATGCTCAAGTCCCGACTGCGATTATATGGCTTGGCAGTTGCCAAAAGATCCTGAACTTATGCCGGGATTTGAGAAATATTATGAAGAAGAAAAAAGTAGTAAATAATTTTGTAATGGAGGGTTTATGTCAGTAAAGTACATTTTTGTTACAGGTGGTGTGGTTTCAGGACTTGGTAAGGGTATTACAGCATCAAGTTTAGGGCGTCTTCTTAAGGCAAGAGGATATAAAGTTACAATGCAGAAATTTGATCCATATCTAAATGTGGATCCTGGAACGATGAATCCAATACAACATGGAGAGGTTTTTGTCACTGATGATGGTGCTGAGACCGACCTTGATTTGGGACATTATGAAAGATTTATTGATGAGAGTTTGACAAAAAACTCTACTGTTACTAGTGGAAAAATATATTGGTCTGTTTTAAATAAAGAGAGAAAAGGTGACTACGGCGGTGGCACGGTTCAGTTCATACCTCATGTCACAAATGAGATTAAATCAAGATTTTATAAAAGTGCTGAATCCCTAAGAAATGTAGGTAAAGGTAAAAAAACAGATAATGATATAGAGATAGCAATTATAGAAGTGGGGGGCACTGTCGGTGACATAGAGTCTCAACCATTTATTGAAACTATAAGACAATTCAAACATGAATTGGGAAATGAAAATGTCATACTTGTGCATGTAGTACTTATACCTTATATCAAGGCATCAGAGGAATTAAAGACTAAGCCTACGCAGCAATCAGTAAAGACTTTACAAGGAATGGGAATACAACCTGATATTTTGGTATGTAGATCTGAACATCCTGTTGATGCAAGTGTGATTTCGAAAATATCACTTTTCTGTAATCTTGATTCAAGTTGTGTAATTATCAACCCAGATGTTGATATATTGTATGAAGTTCCAGTTGTGATGGAAAAGCAGGGACTTGCAAAAGCAGCAAGTAGATGTCTTGGATTAAAAGATAAAGAACCAAACCTTACAGAATGGAATAAGATGATAGACAACATGAAGAATCCTACTAAAGAAGTTAATATAGCACTTGTGGGAAAATATGTTGCGCTTCATGATGCATATTTGTCTGTAGTAGAAGCTCTTAAAGCAGCAGGTGGTAGTAATAGAGCAAAAGTAAATATTACTTGGATTGATTCTGAAATTATAAAGAAATCAAATGTTGCTAAATATTTAAAAGGTGTAAATGGAATAATTGTTCCAGGTGGATTTGGACAAAGAGGAGTTGAAGGAATGATTTTGGTTGCTCAATATGCGAGAACTAAGAAAATTCCATATCTTGGCATCTGCCTAGGTATGCAAGTTGCTATAATAGAGTTTGCAAGAAATGTGCTTGGACTTAAAGATGCTGATTCTGCAGAATTTAATCTTGAAACTAAAAACCCAGTAATTCACTTATTGCCTGAGCAAATTGGAGTGGAAGATTTGGGTGGCACGCTTAGACTTGGTAGTTATCCATGCAAGTTAGATAAAAATTCAAAATGTTTTAAATTATTTGGAAAAGAAGAAATAAATGAGAGACATCGCCATAGATATGAAGTCAATAATGATTATAGAGAAGCATATCAGAAAAATGGTATGGTGCTTGCGGGATTATCACCAAATGGCAAGATAGTTGAGATGATAGAGGTTACTAAACATCCGTTTTATATAGCAACTCAAAGCCATCCAGAACTTACGAGTAGACCAAATAGACCACATCCATTATTTCATGGTTTCATAGCAGCTGCTGTTGATACATTATCAGGTAAAAAGAAAAAATAAAAATGGCAAAAGTTTTAGTTCTTGGGGCAGGCACATGGGGTTCTGTAGTTGCTAATTTGTTGACAAACAATGGACACAATGTAACTTGCTGGGCAAGAAATGAAAATTTAATAGATAGTTTAAATAAGAATCATGTACATGATAAACTACATGGAGTGGTTTTCAGTGACAAAATCAAATTCACTACAGATTTTAGTGGTTCATTTTCAAATAAAGACATTATAATATATGCGGTACCATCAAATGCTTTTAGAGAAGTGGTAAATAAGTCTATACCATATATAAGTGATAAATGTTTTATTGTATCTTTAACTAAGGGGATGGAACATGATAGCTTGTTTACGATGAGCGAGATTATAGAAGACGAGTTAAAAAAGAAAGCTATTGTAAATAAAAACATTGTGGCTCTGTCTGGTCCTACACATGCTGAAGAAGTTGGAAAAAAAATGTCATCAATGATAGTTTCAGCAAGTGCAAACGACGCGGCTGCCAAGTACATTCAAGATGTATTTATGAATGAATACTTTAGAGTGTACACAAATAATGACATAAAAGGAGTAGAAGTTTGCGCAGCATTTAAAAATGTAATTGCTCTAGCGTGTGGAATCATAACAGGTGTTGGAGATGGGGATAATATGAAAGCTGCTACAATTACTAGAGGACTTGCAGAGATGATAAGAGTTGGTGCATCTCTTGGCTGTAAAAAGGATACGTTTTATGGATTGGCAGGAGTGGGAGATATGATAGTTACAGCTATGAGCACAAATAGTAGAAATTATAATTGTGGAAAACTAATTGGTTCTGGAATGAATCCTAAAGAGGCCGTAAAAAAAATCGGTATGGTTGTAGAAGGAGTAAATTTTTTACCTACTGCAATGGAATTAAAAAAGAAGTACTGCGTAGAAATCCCTATAACTAGCGGAGTATATGACATAGTTTATAATAACAAATCATCAAAGGATATAGTGATTGATCTTATGACAAGAGATAAAAAGGCAGAATAAAATGGCAATTAAAGTCTTAGATATAAATACTATAAGTAAAATTGCTGCTGGCGAAGTGATAGAAAACCCCGCCAGTGTTGTTAAAGAATTGGTGGAAAATTCGATTGATGCAAAAGCAAAACACATAGTCATAGAGATAAAAGATGGTGGTACAAAAAGTATAAAAGTTAGTGATGATGGTGTTGGTATAGAAAAAGAAGATATAGAGCTCGCTTTTATGCAACATGCAACTTCTAAATTAAGTGACATATCTGATCTTAATACAATAGAGTCATTTGGTTTTAGAGGAGAGGCATTATCAAGTATTGCATCGGTTAGTAGTGTAAGACTAGTGACAAAAAGAAAAGACGATGACAAGACTTATGGGTATAGATGCACATTGAATTTTGGAAGCAAGGCGGTTATTGATGAAGTAGCATCAAATGATGGAACTAGTATAGAAGTCATTGACTTGTTTAAAAATGTGCCTGTAAGAAAAAAGTTTTTAAAAGGTATAAGCAGGGAAAATGCTCTTATAGAAGATTTGGTTATAAAGTTTGCTTTAGTAAGAGATGATATTTCTTTTGAATTAATTGTAGATAATAAGAGAAAGTTTTATTCAAATGGAGACTCTAATTTAAAAAATATTGTCTTTAATCTCTACGGCAAAGAAATATTAGAGAATCTTGTAGAAGTAAATTATAAACAAGGAGATATTGTTGTTGAAGGGTTAATAGCTAAACCTATCATAGCACGAAACACCCGAAATGATGAAATCTATTTTGTAAATGAAAGATATGTAAAAGATAAAACTATAAGTAGAGCTATTGAAGGGGCGTATGAGTCTTATTTAATGCAACATAAGTTTCCACTAGTTATACTAAAGATTAGAATAGATAGTTCCAAAGTGGATGTAAATGTTCATCCTAAAAAAATGGAAGTTAGATTTAGCAATGAGGAATTAGTATATTTTTCAGTATATAATGCCATACATTCTACGCTTGATAATATAAATCTTATTCATGAGGAAAAGTTTAATATTGATATAGATGATGATAATGATGAAACATATCAAGACGCAAATAAGAATATTAGTATTGCAAGTGATGCGAAAGATGGTAGAATTGTTGCTAACTTAGGAGAACAATCAAATTTGCCACAAAAAACAGTTAGTGTTGAATCTTTGCCGTCAATGTCGAGTATACTGAATAATAAAGTAAAAGAAGGTCTTAGCATTTCTAATCTGCATAAGACACTATCTTCAAATTTTGAAGAGAAACCATTTATTCAAAAAACTTTAAGTGAAGACCATAAATACATTGGGCAAGTATTTGATACTTATATATTGGTGGAATTTGAAAACAAATTATATATTATAGATCAGCATGCAGCTCACGAGAAAATTAATTTTGAGAGAATCATGAGTATGTATAGAGAGGGGAAAGTTTCAAGCCAGAAAATATTCCCGAGCATAATTATAAAGTTGACGCCAGTTCAGTATGATTCAGTGATGAAGAATATTGATGAGTTTAAGAAGATTGGTTATGAACTTGAAGGCTTTGGCAATAATGACATAAAAGTAGATTCTGTCCCATATGACATCTTTAGCATAAGCAATGAGAGTTTATTAATGGATATGATTGATAGTTTTGCTGACGATAAGAATAAAGAACAATATGAAAGTATAGTTGAAAAGATTGCATCTATTTCATGCAAAAAGGCTATTAAGGCTAATCATATACTTTCTGAAATAGAAGTTAAACAATTGCTTAGAGATTTGTTTATCCTTGACAATCCTTACAACTGCCCGCATGGTAGGCCAACCATAATATCACTAAGTAAACAGGAATTTGAAAAAAAATTTGGGAGAATAGTATAGATGAAAAATTTTAGAAAAATTATAACTATGTTGCTCGTTTCATGTATTTTATTTTCATGTAGCAACAAAGAAAAAAAGCCATTTGGTGCCGAGGAAATTGATTACGACAAAGTAGAGGGAATTAATAAAGAAGGTCCAACTATTGACACAGTTCATAGTGAAAATAGACCTCCTATGGGCGACAAAACTACTTATGTTGAAGCAGGGCCACCACATATTGATTATTCTGAGATAAAAGTAGAACCAACTGCTGATTTAGATGAAGAACCAGATTATGGTGGGATACCAATTGTAAGAAAAGGAAGTGAAAATGGATCTTAGTTGTTTAAACAATGAGCAAAGGGAAGCTGTGCTTTATAATGAAGGTCCGTTACTTATAATTGCTGGAGCAGGCTCGGGAAAAACTAGAGCAATTACTTACAAGATTGCATATCTTGTAGAAAATGGTATTAACCCACAGAATATACTTGCAATTACATTTACCAATAAAGCGGCTTCTGAAATGAAGGAAAGAGTTGAGAATCTGCTTGGTAATAATTCAAAAAAAGTTTTTATATCAACTTTTCATAAATTTTGCGGTAGAGTCTTAAGAGTATATATAGAGTCTATAGGTTATAATAGGAACTTTTCAATATATGACTCTGATGATCAGAAAAGACTATTGACTAAGATAATAAAAGACTTAGGTTATGATGATAAAAAAGTAAAAGCAAGAGCTGCTGCCAACCATATTTCATATTGTAAGAATCACGATATAAGTTTGGATGATTATAAGAAATCGGCAAGAAGCGATATGGAGAGAATTTATGCAAGATGCTTTGAAGAATACGAGAGCAGAATGTTTAAAAATAATGCTATAGATTTTGACGATATGTTGCTTCTTACAGTAAGAGTTCTTAAGACAAATGATGCAGCAAGAGAATTGCTATCTTCAAAATTTAAATATATATTAGTGGATGAGTACCAAGATACAAATCTTGTGCAGTTTGAGATAATTAAGTTACTCACAAGAGACAATAATAATTTTCTCACTGTAGTTGGAGATGATGATCAAAGCATATATAAATTTAGAGGGGCAGACATAAGAAATATACTTGAGTTTGAACATGCTTTCAATAATGCCAAAGTTATAAAGCTCACTCAAAATTATAGATCCACAAATAATATATTATCAGTTGCAAATAGTGTCATTAAAAATAATAAGGGCAGAAAACAGAAAGAACTATGGTCTGAAAATGGTGATGGATCAAAAATTATATTCACTGAATATGAAGATGATAGTAAAGAAAGCTATTCTGTAATTAATGACATAAAAAAGAAAGCTGATTACAAAAATACTGCAGTACTATATAGGACTAATGCACAGTCAAGAAAGTTTGAAGAAATGTGTGTTTCGCTTTCTATACCATATACACTGGTAGGCGGGATAAACTTCTACGAAAGAAAAGAAATAAAAGATGTTCTTGCTTATATGCATCTACTTGTAAATCCAAGTGACACAAATAGTTTATTTAGAGTGATAAATGTACCGAAACGTGGAATTGGAGAAACCACTATAGCTAAAATTCTTGATTATGCTGGAAATAATAATTTAACACCATTTGAAGCAGTTTTTAATTTTGAAAAAATTGATTTAAGCTCTAAGATAAAAGACAAAATTAAAAGTTTTGTCGAATTGGTTTTAGAACTGAAAGGTGAAAATGAAATTGATGGTATCATAGATAAATTATTAAAAAATTGTTATGAAGAATATTTGATGGATGAATATGGAGATGAAGAAGGCAAAGACAGGCTAGATAACATTACTGAATTGAAAAACAAGGCTATTACATTTAGAAATACCTATCCTGAAAATGCTGACAATGACATTCTAAAAGATTTAGCTAAAAATATGTCGGCTCATGTGATATTAGAGGATTTCTTATATGAGATTGCACTTGTTTCGGATATCGATGAGTTAAATAATAATGATGATAAGTTGACACTTATGTCGCTTCATGCATCAAAGGGTCTTGAGTATAGCAATATATATTTGACGGGAATGAATGAAGGCATATTCCCTTCGTATCAATCTATAACGGCTGATGATAGTGACGCAGAGATAGAAGAAGAGAGAAGGTTATGTTATGTTGGTATGACTAGAGCTAAAGAAAATCTTTATTTGTCAGCGGCTAGAAGAAGAATGCACAATGGTAAGTACAATGATTATCTTGTAAGTAGATTTGTAGATGAGATAGAAGATGGGCTTATAGTTAAAAATGTTTTGGCACCAAGTATGCATTTTGATGATGAGTATGTAGATAATGATTTTTGGAGTTACAAGAAAAGGAGCAATTTCGCAAAAAAGAGTTTTAATAACTATATTTCGGCAAATAATTATGATAATCCAAGCAGCAGCATAGGAGTATCAAAAATAGATTTAAAGAAAAGTATTGACTCATATAGGACTGGTAAAAATATTGTGAAAGCAACTTCGCTTGAATATAAGGTTGGAGATAAAGTGAGTCATATAAAATTTGGCGGTGGAATAGTTAAAAATATTGAAGATGTAGGAAGAGATTATGAAGTTACAGTAGATTTTGATGAAATTGGAACCAAAACACTATTTGCAGCATTTGCAAAATTAGAAAAAATATAAAATTATTTGGAGGAATTTATGTCAAAAGTAAAAATTGTTGATACAACATTGAGAGATGCACATCAGAGTTTAATAGCTACAAGGATGCCTTATGAGGTAATGGAACCGGTGCTTGACGATATGGATAAGGTGGGTTTTCATTCTGTGGAGTGTTGGGGAGGAGCTACTTTTGACGCCTGCCTTAGATTCCTAAAGGAAGATCCATGGGAGAGACTTAGAAACTTTAAAAAGCATTTTAAGAATACAAAACTACAAATGCTTTTTAGAGGACAAAATATCTTAGGCTATAATCACTATGCTGATGATACGGTAGAATATTTTGTAAAAAAATCTATTGAAAATGGTATAGATATTATAAGAGTATTTGATTGCTTAAATGATATCAGAAATCTAAAAACTTGTATTGATGCTACTAAAAAAGAAGGCGGACATTTGCAAGTTGCATTTTCTTATACATTGGGTGATGCATATACACTTGAGTACTGGGCAAAGCTGGCAAAAGATTTAGAAAATATGGGAGCTGACTCAATTTGCATATGGATATGGCTGGACTTTTGCTACCATATGCTGCTGAAGAATTGGTTAAGACTTTAAAGAAGTCAACTAAACTTCCTATTGAGTTACATACACACTACACATCTGGCATGGCGTCAATGACTTTACTTAAATCAGTAGAAGCTGGATGTGACATAATAGATACAGCTCTTTCTCCATTTGCTCTTGGAACTTCTCAACCTGCAACAGATGTTATGGTTAAGGCATTTGAAGGAACACAGTATGATACAGGACTTGATATAAATAAACTTATAGATTTGGCTAAGTATTTTAGTAAATATAGAGATGAGTGCCTAAAGAATGGACTACTTAGTCCAAAAGTTCTCGGTGTAAATGTAAATACATTGAAGTATCAAGTGCCAGGTGGTATGTTGTCTAACCTTATTTCACAACTTACTGAAGCAGGAAAACTTGACAAACTTGATGAAGTGCTTGAAGAGATACCAAAGGTTCGTGAAGATTTTGGACAACCACCGCTAGTTACACCTTCTTCACAGATAGTTGGTACGCAGGCAGTATTAAATGTTTTAGCCGGTGAAAGATATAAGATGGTGCCAAAGGAGTCTAAAAAGTTAGTTCATGGTGAATTTGGTCAAACTATAAAACCAATGAATCCAGAAGTTGTAAAAAAGATTTTAGGTGATGAACCACAAATAAAGGGAAGACCAGCAGACAATATTAAGCCACAACTTAAAGACTTTGAAAAAG
>JAFXWR010000023.1 GCA_017542725.1 Lachnospiraceae bacterium
ATTTCCAAGCAACTTACATGTCATAAACTCGTAGGGGCGAAGCTTTGCGAGCCTTTAATATGGGCGATTTATACGAGCCCTAAAAAAATTAAAATAATTTAAGTAGGAGGATATACTTATGAAATGGGATCAAATCAAAATGTATGATTTAACAATTGGTACAGGTGTTACAACACCACCTTGGCCAACATATCAACCACTTAGAGTTGAGTATTTTAAGAGACTTTCTTCAAATGGTGCTAATGGACAAATTATCCATACTAGTAACCACGTAGGAACTCACCTTGATGGACCAAGACATTTTGATACATCAGGCGGAGATATCGCAGGACTTCCACTTGATAAACTTTGCCATCCAGGCGTAGTTGTAGATCTTTCTGATGAATTCGGTGCTGAGGACTGGTCAATCTACAGCGAGAAAGATATCGAGAAGAGAGTAGAAGTAAAAGAAGGAGATATCCTTATCATCAATACTGGATATCACAAATATGGTTGGGAAGAGCCAGCTGCTGATGAGCAAAGATACATGGTTCGTCACCCAGGTCCATCACTTTCTTTCGTTGACTGGTGTCATCAAAAGAAACTTCGTTGGATTGGCGTTGACTGCGGTTCTGCAGATCACCCAATGAATACAAAGATTCGTGATTGGTGTCCAATGGATGCTAAGAAGTGCGATGACTATATGAAGAAGAAATATGGAAAATCTTTAAATGAGATTTATCCATGGCCAGAGCAATATCAAGCAATGCACATTCAAATGTTCCCTAAGAAATATGGTGAGATAATCCATGCTGAGTGTGTGGGCGGAGAGATTGATAAACTTTCTAACAAGAGAGTAGTTATCGGCTGCTTCCCTTGGAAGGGTGTTGACATTGAGTCTGCATTCACTCGTATAGTTGCATTTGATGGATTTGAAGGCGTATAATTTATATTTTAAAGCAAGTCACTTAATGTGGCTTGCTTTTTAAGTTACTCAAACGATATTTTTATAAAAATATAACGAAAGGAGAGATTGGATGAGAGAGTTTGAATATGTTGCACCTAAGACAGTGAAAGAAGCGCTTAGCCTTCTTGCTACTTATAAAGAAAAAGCAACTATTCTTGCTGGTGGAACTGATGTAGTTGTTCGTCTTCGTGATGAGATTATAGATCCTGAGTTTATAATTGACATCAAGCACATTGACGAATTAAATGGCATTAAGTTCGACAAGAAAGAAGGACTTTTTGTAGGTGCAAATGCGACAATGCATGAAATTCAAAACGACAAGAACGTTAAAGAATTTTATCCATTTTACGCTGAGGCTTGCGGGCATGTAGGTTCAAAGCAAGTCAGAAACAAAGCAACTTCTGTCGGAAATCTTTGTACTGCATCACCACTTGGTGATAGCCTTACTCCTATGTATTGTCTTGATGCAACAGTTGTAATTGAAGGACCAAAGGGAAAGAGAGAAGTCCCAGTTCGTGAATTTATAACTTTTGTAAGAAAGACTGTTCTTGAAAGAGACGAGTTGGTACTTGGTGTTAAGTTCCCTTATGTGGAGTGTAAAGGAATATACACTAAGAACGCTAGACGTCATGAGGTTGATCTTTCAAATATTGTTGCAACAATACTTAAAATTGGTGATGAGTATAGAATCGCCTATGGTTCTGTAGCTCCAACACCTATAAGATTAGTAAAAACTGAAGAGTTTTTGAAGGGTAAGAAGATTGATGATAAAGTTATAGAAGAAGCTAAGAAAATTTTAGCAACTGAGATATCACCTATATCAGATCTTCGTGCAACTAAAGAGTATAGAGTTTCAGTTTCACAAAGTATTTTAGAAAATAGCCTAAAGGCATTAGGTTAGAAAGGAGGGAATATGAAAAAGATAAATGTAAAATTTACTCTTAATGGTGAGCCAATTGAACTTGAGGTTCAACCAAATCATACAGCCCTTCGTGTAATTCGTGAGCAACTTGATTTAACTGGTGCAAAAGAGGGCTGTGGAGCAGGAGAATGTGGTGCGTGCACCATCATAGTTGATGGTCTTGCTGTAAACTCATGTCTCATGCTTGCTCCAGAACTTGATGGAAAAAATGTATTGACTGTTGAAGGACTTGCAAAAGGTGGCAAGCTTACAGACATTCAACAGGCATTCATAGATCACGTAGCACTTCAATGTGGATATTGTACTCCAGGATTCATTATGTCTACTACTGCATTCCTTGAAGAAAATAAAAAACCTACTCGTGAAGAGATAGAAGTTGCACTTGCAGGAAATTTATGTAGATGTACTGGATATAAGAGAATAATAGAAGCAGTTGAAGATGTAGTAAATAAGAGGGGAGGTAAATAAGTATGACAATAGATGGTCAATATACAGCGATAGGTAAGTACCTTCCAAGAGTTGATGGTGTGGCAAAAGTTACTGGTGCAGCAAAGTATGCGGCAGATATCAATATGCCAAGAATGCTTTACTGCGATGTAGTAAGAAGCCCATACCCACATGCAAAGATTTTGAAAATTGATACCAGTGCTGCTGAGAAGCTTCCTGGTGTTAAAAATGTTATAACTGGAGATTACTATGCAAAGCGTGGAGGACTTTATCTTGCAGATAAAAACTTCCTCGCTCACGAGACAGCAAAGTATAGAGGTGAAGCTGTTGTTGCAGTTTGCGCTGAGACTCCTGAGATAGCTCATGAGGCATGCAAACTTGTAAAGATAGATTATGAAGAGTTGCCAGCAGTTTTAAGTCCAATGGATGCTATGAAGCCAGATGCTCCACTTGTTCACCCAGAACTTGAAACTTATCGTGTAGCTCCTATATTCCACCCAGTTCCAGGTACAAATATTTCTCATAAGCACTTCTTAAAGAAGGGTGACACTGAAGCAGCATTTAAGAAATGTGATAAGATAGTTGAGCACGAGTACTATGTACCTCATGTTCAACACTGTCCTATAGAGACACACACTGCAACTGTTAAGTTTGACCAAAGTGGTAACCTTACAGTTTGGGCATCTTGCCAATCACCTTATGCAGTTAGAAATGCTCTTTCTGACTCATTTGATATTCCACTTCATAAGATCCATATTATATCTGAGTTCGTTGGTGGTGGATTTGGTGCTAAGGCAGGTACTACTATAGAAGGAATTATAATTCCTCTTGCACAATTAAATGTCGGTCGTCCAGTAAAGTTCACATATACTCGTGAAGAAGAATTCCGTGATGCATATGTTCGTCAAGGAATGCTCGCTAAGATTAAGACTGGTGTAGATAAGACAGGAAAGATTTTAGCAGTTGAAAATAATTTCTACTGGGATGGCGGTGCTTACAATGAGTATGGTGTAAATATCGCTAAGGCAGCAGGATTTGCAAGTGCAGGTCCATACAATATTGACAACATTACAACTAATTCTTATTGTTTATATACTAATCATCCAGTTGGTGGTCCATATAGAGGATTTGGTATGTGTGAAATCCACTTCTGTATAGAGCAAAACTTAGATGTAGTTGCAAATGAGATTGGTATATCACCAATCGAGATAAGAAGAATCAATGGTCTTCGCCCAGGCGACAAGACTGGTATGGGCGAAGTTATGAAAGTTTCAGGATATCAACCATGTCTTGAGACTGTTCTTGATAAATTAAAATATGATCCAACTCCAAAGAAAGTTTCTGAACACAAGATTAGATGTATGGGTGTAGCAGCAGGATGGAAATCACCTTCACAACCTACTGATGCAGGTTCAGCTTCTATTATTAGGATGAATGAAGATGGTACATTCTATGTTCACACTAGTGCAGAGGAAATTGGTCAAGGATCAAACACTGCTCTAACTCAGATAGCAGCAGAAGTATTAAATGTAAATCCAAATAGAATTACTCTTAAATCAGGTGACACTAATATGAACCCATATGAGTGGCAAACTGTTGCAAGCCGTACAACTTATTGTGCAGGTAATGCAGTTAAACTTGCTGCAGATGATTTGAGAAAGAAAATTTTTGATTTTGCTCAGATGAAGTTTGGTTATCCTGCAAGAGATATGTATCTTGAAAGAGATGATGAGCATGATTGTACTTGGGTAGTTGCAAGTAAGTATCATAGAGATATGAGAGTAGATATCAAGACATTTGCTCTTGGTATGCCTCTTAATGATGGTTCAGGTATCGGTGGTCCTGCTATTGGTGTAGGTACATTTACTTTACCAAATAACATGGCCTATAATGCTGCAGATAGCCAATCAGAAAAAGGTGTTGCATTCTGGACTATAGGATGTACTGGTGTTGAGATTGAAATTGATACTCAGACAGGACATGTAAAAGTTCTTCAAATGATTTCTTGCTTTGATCCTGGTAAAGTTATAAATACAGAACTCTATGCCGCTCAAGTTGAAGGAGCTATGATACAATCACTTGGTACAGCACTTTACGAGGCTATGATACTTAAAGACGGAAAACTTATGAATGGATCATTCCTTGATTATAAGATTCCTACAACATATGAAATGCCAGATGTGCTTGAATCATATGTAGTAGAGTTCCCTGAAGAGACAGGTCCATTTGGCGCTCGTGGTATCGGTGAGCCTGCAATGGTTCCTGGTGCCCCAGCTATAGCAAATGCAATAGCAAATGCACTTGGTGTAAGATTTAATCAGATGCCAATAACACCAGATATGGTACTTGAAGCTATAAACAACAAGAAAAACTAATGTTTTCTAATTTTTGACTTTAAAATTTGTTAAAAAAATCTTACAAAAATCTTTATTTTCTTGTAGCTTTATAGTATAATTTATACATAATATAGTGGTAAAGATGTGAGTTATTTTATCACTAAAAAAATTTAGAGCGGTCGACGCTTAAAAACGAGGAGGAAATTATATGGCAGCAACTCAAACAGGCATTTATGATGCCAGGAAGCAGTTAGGATGGCCACAAGCAATTATACTTGGTATTCAACACGTATTTGCAATGTTCGGCGCTACTGTTTTAGTTCCACTTCTTACTGGACTTTCAGTTTCTGTTACACTTTTCTGTGCAGGTATTGCAACTCTTTGGTTTCACTTTATAACTAAAGGTAAAGTACCTGTATTCCTTGGATCTTCATTCGCATTCCTTGGAGCATTCGCTTCAATTGCACCAAATGGTGATCCAGCACTTCTTCCATATGCTACAGGTGGTATTCTTTGTGCAGGTCTCGTGTATGTTATCCTTGCAGCACTCATCTATGCACTCGGTGCAAAGAGAGTTATGACATTATTCCCACCAGTAGTTACAGGACCAATCATTATATTAATAGGTCTTATACTTGCACCATCAGCACTCAATAACTGTATCAATGGTTCAATTGCTTCAGGACAACCAAAGTGGATTATTTCAATTGTTGCAATTGCTGTAATCATTATTTGTAATATCTTTGGTAAAGGAATGGTTAAGATACTTCCTATACTTATCGGTATTATAGTATCTTATGTTGTTGCTTTTGCTCTTGGATGGACAAAACCATTTGCATCTGATGGAGTTATAGCATTACCTCCTTTCCACTTCCCAAAATTTGAAGCTGGCGCAATCGTTACTTGTATCGTTGTTGCTCTTGCAGCAATCATAGAGCACGTTGGTGACGTAGCAGCTATCGGAGCAACTTGTGGAAAGAACTTTATCAAGGATCCAGGACTTTCAAGAACACTCCTTGGCGATGGTATTGGAACATCTATCGCAGGATTACTTGGTGGACCAGCTAACACTACTTATTCAGAGAACACTGGTGTTGTAGCTCTTACAGGTGTTTATGATCCATTCGTATTAAGAATCGCTGCAGTAGTTGCAATTATTCTTTCAGTAATCCGTCCAGTTGATGGATTTATCAACACTATTCCAGATGAAGTTATCGGTGGTATTTCATTCATCCTTTATGGTATGATTTCAGCTATCGGTCTTAGAACTCTTGTTGAGCATAAGGTTGATTTCTCAAATCAAAGAAACGTTATCATCGCAGCTCTTATAATGGTATCTGGTCTTGCATTCAACTCAAGCCCATTCCAACTTAATCTTGGTTCTATAGCATTAAGCTTTGGTGGTCTTGCGTGTGCAGCTGTTATCGGTATCGTACTCAATGCTGTACTTCCTGGAAAAGACTATACTTTTGAAGACTAATTAGCATTTATATATAGAGCGAGCCTAGTGCTCGCTCTTTTTTTATTTAATAAAATATGATATAATTATACTTGTAGGTGACGACATTCTGTTGCCCATGTAGGTGACGATATTTGTTGCCTATGTAGAGGACGACATTCTGTCGTCATATGTAGGGGCGGATACCATCCGCCCGTTAGGAGTGTTATGAAAAAAATATTATTAATTTTATCAACATTATTATTAGCGGGCAATGTTATTTCTTGCGGACAAAAAACTCAAACTACAGAAGCAGTTAATGAGACAAAGGTAGAAGAAACTACAGCAAGTCAAAAAGTGGAAAATGAAGTTAAAGAGTCAGTTAATCATATGACTGAAAGAGAGTTTAGTTTTGATCCAAAGGTCAAGTTTGTATATACTGATGACGATGATTATATGAAGGCGATAACTGATGACATGGTTTTAATGTCAGAGGATTTGTTTGGCGACCAAGGTGCAGTAGAGATACCAACTCCTCGCATAGTAAAAATTGATGACTCTAATAAAAAAGATATTAAAGTCTATGGTGATTTTTGGATTTATGGTTACCAAATGTATGGAACTATTTTCAATACAAAGAATGGTGGTTCAAATCCTGGCTGCTATCATTTGAAAGATGAAGATGGCAAGATAACAGTTATAAGTAAAGAATTCGCAGAAGATGGATCAAATAATTGGACTAGTCTTGTCAAGATTTGCGGAGGAGATGAGGAACTTGCAAAAAAAGTATCAAATCATCCAGCAGTGGAGGATGAAGAAAAGCTTAGACTTGATTATGCGAAAATGTATGCAAAGGCAAATAACTTAAGACTTTCTGGTATTAAAGACTATGGTTGGCCAGTTATATTATTAAGCGACATAAGTGATGCAGAGTTCTTATACAATTTCTATAGTGCATATTTTTATGAGATTAGACAAGATGATGTCTTGAATGATATGACAGATAGGATTGAGAACTTGAAAAAGAAATATATGACTCAAGAACTTATTAAAAAGATGGATGAAAAATCTAGTGAAGCTGGAGCTGATATGATTATCAATGCTCAAGATGTAACAGAAGAGATGCTTGACACACTTCAAGTTGATGACTATGGCAATGGAAAACTTCAAATGACTTATGCACTTGGAAAAGAAAGTGAAACTAGAATCAATGTAAAACTTGATATTATAAATGGTAAAAAAACTATAGTTGATATGGATTAGGGGGTAGATATGACAATTAATAAAAATGAAACAGCTGATAACATTACTATAGCACTATCTGGTAGACTTGATAAACTTTCATCGCCAGAACTCGAGAAAGCGATGAAAGAGGAAGTTGCAAAAAAGAAGAATATAATTTTCGACCTTAAAGACTTGACATATATCTCATCCGCTGGGCTAAGAGTGCTGCTTGCTACTGAAAAAGAGAATAAGGTAAACGAAAAGAATACAACTATAATTAATGTAAATTCTGATGTCATGGATATATTTGTTGTCACTGGATTCGTGTATATGCTTGACATTCAAAAATAATGAAGAGGAATACACGTAAATTTAGTAGTAAAATTTTTGTAGCAATCATAGCACTGATTGTTTTGGTAGTATGTGCCGTGATTGCTATTTTTTATTATAGTTTGTTTAATGTAAGAGGTGAGATAGGGACTTTGTTTGACAGTATGAGAGAAGACATCAATCAAACTGCCTCTACGACAATAAATAAATATAATGACGAGATGATGGAGTATATACTTGATGGCCAGGCAAATGCTATTGAGTTTGTAATGACGGAACACAATGAAGACTTAAACTATTTAGTTCATATTATAGAGCAGGCATATAAAAGGAATATAAGAGCCACACATCTAGTGAGTGAACCTAAACCTGAAAATGAGGGAAAGCTTAGTGTCCAATTAATGCATGAAGAGGGAGTTGATCTAAATAGTAGTGAAGTCAAATACGATATAGAAATTTTGTCTACGTTACAAAATGAATTAATATATAATGTGCAAGATTCTATAGATAAATTGCGCTGCTACATAGAGACGGAGAGTGGACTTCTTATAATGGCAGACAAGATTACAAAAGATAAATTTGAAAAAGATGGAAGCGTCAAATATGCTACTTTTAGAAATGAAGATTGGTATATAGAAGTTGTTGACCCCAAAAAGATGTATGTTTCAAATGTATCTATTGATGATTTGACAGGTAAACAAATAATAGTTTTGTATAAACCTTATTTTGATGAGCAGGGCAAAAAGAAAGGAATAGTGTGCTTTGAATTTGATGTAGATAGTATCTCTATAAATAGTTGGGCAATTAAAGATACAAATATTTATGATATATTTGTAGTAGATGGTGAAAACAATATAGTGTTTGATACGAGTCAACTTGTATATCCTAATGATGAAAAGACTAGAACAAGAACAAAGAATTTCTTAGAGAAGGCACGAGCAAATGGTACTGGGATTGAAAACTACAAATTTAAAGGTGTAGAGTATAAGTCATATTATACGAAACTTAGTTTTTCTGACTGGATGATATTTGTCGCACTTAATTACAATACTTTAAAAGAGAGCATAAGTAATCTAGAAAATATATTAGATAATACAAATAGAAAAGTTTATGAAGAGATTGATAGTGATAACAGAGATTTTGCAAAGGCAATTTTAATTTTTTCATTTATTTTGTTAATCTCTGCATTTTTCTTTGCGAAATTCTTGGCAAATATGCTATCTGTTCCGTTAAATAAGTTCACAAATGACATAAGCAAAATGGATGCAAGTGATTTGAAACCGGTACCTGTAGTTGATAGTTCGGAAGAATTATATACTTTATCGATTACATACAATAATATGATTGACAAGATGAAGACTTATGTAGACAATATTGAAAAAATCACTGAAGAAAAAGAGAGTATCAATGCAGAACTTAAAGTAGCAAAACGTATACAACAGGATATGCTACCAAATGACTTTAAAGATTTGTACAAGAGAAAAGACATAGACATCTATGGTATGAATATTCCTGAAGTTGAAATTGGTGGAGATTTTTATAACTATATACTTGTTGGCAATAAACTCATTCTTATTATTGCAGATGTGTCAGGTAGTGGGATACCAGCAAGCTTATTTATGGCAAAGACAAATGCGCTTTTAAATAGTGCAATTTCTTGGACCACAAGCCCAAGAACTATGCTTTCATATGTAAATCATGAATTATACAAAAGTAATACTGAGTATTATTTTGTGACTATAGCTATTTACACTATTGATTTGAAAACTAGACATGTAATTTCAGTCAACGCAGGACACGAAGACTCTATTATCATTAGAAAAAATGGTGAAGTATCCAAACTTAAAGAAAAGAGAACATCTCCTATTGGAGTTTCTGATAATTTAATACTTGAGGAAAATGAGTTTGATCTAAACGAAGGAGATACATTATTTTTATTTACTGATGGTGTTATAGAAGCAGTAAACAAAAACGAAGAATTATTTGGAGAAAATAGACTGCTTGACATAATTAAAGTTAATCGCGATAAAACTATTAAAGAACTTACTTCAAACATAAAAAATGAAATAGATAAATTTTCTGCAGGATTAGAACAATATGATGATATTACTATGCTAGCGCTAAGAATTATTGACAGAAATGAAACATACAATGAAAGTTTAGTTTACAATTTTGATGAAACTTTTGTAGGTAGCTATGATATTATTGATAGAATTGATAGCTTTTTGAGTCAAAAATTGTCAGTAGCCTATGAAGGAAATGTTGATAAATTCAAACCATATATTAATAAATTTGAAGTATGCATAGAGGAAATTGTAGTAAATATTTTAGACTATGGGTATAAAAAAGATGAAGAGAAATGGATTAAAATGCATGTAACTATAGATAGAAATGATGATAAGGTTACCATTTCGTGCATTGATGGGGGAAAGGAATTTGACCCAACTTCTGTAGATGAGCCAAATATACTAAAGGATGCTCGTGACAGAAAACTTGGTGGTCTTGGAATTTTTATAACTCGTAAATTTATGGATCTAATGAATTATGAGTATATAGACGGAAAAAATATACTGACCTTAGTTAAATATTTATAGAAGAGGTGTTGTATGAGTAAGAACAAATTATCAAATGAAATAATCAAATTTTACGATGTTCTCTTGGATGGAATTGAAACTGATAATTTACCATTTAGAGATTTGGAAGAAAACGAAGAAGGGGAAAACTGGTTAGAAAAAGATTTTTCTTTGGATGAGAATCTGGGTGATGAAATATCTGAAAAAGCATATTTCATTACTGCGTTTTCATATTTATTGTGCAAATTCAATATGCTTAAAAATATTGTATTCAATAATTGTGAGATAAAAGACAATAGAATTAGTCCATTTGTGTTTTCATATGATGATGGGGATTTAATTGGTGATAAGCTTATAAAGAGTAAGAAATTACTTGATGACCTAAATAAAAATGATGTTTCTTTTAGTGAGTTGGTAAATAAATATGATCTCAATAATGAGATAGATTTTGTCTATCAAGCTAATGCTGACAATTCTCTGAATGCCATAACGTTAAACACTATTTGCACTGGTGATAATAGCAGCATTGCCTCTCCTAAAATAATATTTGAGGTTCTAAAAATTGATACTGGCAAATTTAAAGTTAAGCTTGGCATACGAAGCGATATGTTTTCTGAGGGATTTTCTGAAAGCTTTTTAACTGCTTTCATTAAAATTTCTGAAGAACTCGCAGTAAAAGAAAAATTTGCCGATATTGATTTATTATATGATGATGACATAAAGAAACTTGACAGCTTCTTTGGCGCTAAACTGTCTTATGATAAGAATGAGACAATGGTGAGCATGATAAATGAGCAAATTAAATTACATCCAAATAATATAGCTGTATCATGTGATGGAAAAAACATTACTTATGCTGAGTTTAATAAAATAACTAATAAATTTGCAAATTATCTGATTAAAGAGAATATAACTAAAAATGATGTTGTAGGGATAATGATTGGTAGAAATGAGTATATGCCTATACTCGCATTTTCTGCTTCTAAGACTGGCGCAACTTATATGCCTCTTGATCCTGGGTATCCTGATGATAGGCTTAGTTTTATGCTTGAAGATGCTGGGACAAAATATCTTATAACTACAAAAGATCTAATTGGCAAGGTTTCGAATAGTTTTAAAGGAAAAGTTTTACTTATTGATGATGAAACTGATATGAAAAAAGCTTGCGATGAAAAAGATGTGCAAGTTGAGATTTTACCTTCAGATAGATTTATAATGCTTTATACAAGCGGAACTACTGGGACACCAAAGGGTGTAGAATTATTACATAGAAATATAGTAGCAATTATAACTCATATCAATTGGACTAGAAGAAATGATGGTAATATGAGGGTGGCTGCTTATGCAAGTTTTGGATTTGATGCAAATATGTATGATATGTATCCGCCTCTTACTACAGGAGGAACTCTCTACATAATTCCAGATGCTATTAGACTTGACTTATATGCTATAAGAGATTTTTATCAAAAGAATAGAATTACACATGGATTTATGACTACGCAGATGGGTCGCCAATTTGTAGAACTCGATGGTTTAAACTCTTTAAAAGAATTCACTGTTGGCGGAGAAAAGTTGGCGAGTGTTAAACCACCTAAATTTAGATTTGTCAATGCATACGGTCCTACTGAGACAGCAGTATATGTAACTGAATATGTAGTTGATAAATTTGTAAAGGATATTCCTATAGGTAGACCAACTTCAAATACAAGAATATATATTATTGATGAGAAGGGAAAGAGACTTCCTATTGGTGCTAGTGGGGAACTTGTAATTTCTGGTCCTCAGGTTTCAAGAGGTTATCTCAATAGACCCGATAAAAATGCTGCATCATTTGTAAAGAATCCATACTGCGGGACTGAACCTTATGATAGATTGTATAAGTCAGGAGATATAGTAAGATTTTTACCTGATGGAAATATACAATACATAGGTCGTCATGACATGCAAGTAAAAGTTAGAGGATTTAGAATAGAGTTATCTGAGGTTGAAGATGTCATCAGAAGATGTAGTGGTATAAAAGATTGTACTGTTGTGGCATATGATGATAGTGCTGGCATGAAATATTTAGTTGCATATGTAGTTTCTGACAGCAAAGTTGATGTAAAAAAAGTAAATGATTTTATACTAAAAGAAAAACCTGTATACATGGTGCCAAGCGTTATAATGCAAATTGATAAGATTCCACTTACACAAAATCAAAAGGTAAATAAAAGAGCACTTCCAAAACCTGAAGTCAAGGCGGATGAAAGCTACAAGAAACCAGAAAACAAGAGACAAGAAAAGATTTTTGATTTAGTAGCATCGGTAATTGGTAATAAAAACTTTGGTATAGATACAGATTTATTTATGGCTGGACTTAATTCTATATCTGTTGTCAGATTAAATGTCTTACTTGGCAAAGAGTTTAATGTGCCAATTAGAATGAATGATATCAATGAGAATAGTACAGTTTTAAAATTGGATGAGTTTTTGAGCAAAAGTGATGCAGAGCAAATTGACTATAGTGTAAGACTTGATAGGTATCCTATTTCTAAAACTCAAAGTGGTATATTTGTAGAGTGTATAGCAAATCCTACTGCGACTATATATAACTTACCTATTTTAATAAAAATGAGCGATGAAATTGATGTCAATAGATTGAAATCTGCAATTGAAAAGGTTGTAGAAGCACATCCTTATATTAAAGCCACTATACATATGGATGATGCAACAGGAGAAATATATGCAAAACGAAATGACAATGCTTCTATAGATGTTGGCATCACTAAAGCTGAAAAAATGGTAAATTCCGAAACGTTGATTAAGCCATTTGCAGTCATTGGCAAAAAACTTTATAGATTTATGATTTTTGATACAGCTAAGGATGGCAAATATTTATTCATGGATTTGCATCACATCATATTTGACGGAACATCATTGGTTATATTGATGAATGATATTGATAAAGCATATAGAGGTGAAAAGATAGATGCTGAGACATTTGATGGTTTTGCCTATGCATTAAATGAAGAAAAATTACTTAAGACAGATTCACTCAAGAATGCTAAAGAGTATTATGATAATTTACTTAAAGGTGTTGATGCCGAATCCTTACTTCCAAAAGATGATACAGGAATCACTGAATGTGATTTAGTCGCATCAAAAGTTACTAGAAGAATAAATATTGACAGGCATGCTGTTGAAGACTTTTGCAGTAAAAACAACATATCAGCAAATTCATTCTTCAACGCTGTGTTTGGTTTTGTGCTTTCGAAATATGATTATAAAGAAGAACTCGCATATACAACTGTGTATAGCGGTAGAAATGATTCAAGGGTTTATAATGTAATTTGCATGCTTGTAAAGACATTACCAGTGGTTTGTCGCTATGATAAAGATACTAAGATTAAAGATTATCTTACATCATATTCAAAACAAATATTCGACAGTATGTCAAACGACTTATATGCATTTTCAGATATAAAAAATGATTATAAAATTAATGCTGATGTTTTATTCATATATCAAGGTGATAATTTTGTATTTGATAAATTTTGCGGCAAATCTTGTAAGACGTATTTATTAGATTCAAAGTATGCAATGGAGCCGTTTAAGATTGAATTAAATGTTGAAAATGGTGAATATGTAGCACATGCAGATTTTAGAAAAGATTTCTTTTTTGATACTACAGCGGAAGGATTTATAGAATGCATGGAAGCCGTTGCTAAAGAGTTTATGCAAAAAGAAAAACTTTCTGAAGTGAGTCTTCTTACAGCAAGAACTAAAAATTTGATAGATAAGTTCAACGAAACTTATATACCAGTTGAAAATATTTCTACTAATAAGGCATTTGAAAAGGCAGTAGAAAAGTATAAAGATAGAGTCGCAATAATAGGAAAAGATGAAACTATTACTTATGATGAATTAAATAAGAGATCAAATCGCCTTGCACATTCATTGATAGATTTGGGTGTTAAACCTGATGACTTTGTAGGTTTTATGACTGATAGGTGTGCAAATGCCTATGTGGGAAGAATAGGTATATGGAAATCTGGCGGAGCTTTCCTTGCGATAGACCCAAAATATCCTGATGATAGAATTTCATATATTTTGGAAGATTCAAAAGCTAAGTTGTTGGTAACTAAAGAAGAGATATATGAAAAGAAAAAAGATTTATTTGCTCAGCTTGGTGTAAAAGTATTACTCATGAATGACATGCTAAAGAATACAAATGATTCTAATCCAAATGTCGACATCAAGCCTCATAATTTAGCATACTGTCTATATACATCTGGTTCTACAGGTAAGCCAAAAGGTGTAATGGTTGAGCATGCAGGGGTTGTAAATCTTGCTACAGATAACGAGAAGAGTGTACAGGTTCAAGTGTTTACAAAAGATTGTAAGGTTTTAGGTTCTGTTACTGCGCTCACATTTGACGTTTCTGTTGGTGAACATGTGATAGCACTTCATAATGGTCTTTCTATAGCTATAGCATCAGAGGAAGAGATTACCAACCCACTTTTACTCTGTGATATGATTATAAAAAATAAGGTTGATGGATTCACTTGCACTCCATCTTACATAAATAATATGCTTGATATAGTAGAAACTTATCCAGCACTTCGTCAAATCAAAGGATTCCAAGTTGGAGCTGAGACCTTCCCAAAACAACTTTATAGAAAGATGAGAGAGAATGGAATTAATGCAAGAATAACTAATAGCTATGGACCAACTGAGGCTACAGACTACACTACTACTAATTTTGTAGAAAATGATAAACATATTACTATAGGTAAACCACTTCCAAATTATCAAGTTTATATGTTTGACAAGTTTGATAATATTTTACCACCTATGGTTCTTGGTGAACTTGTGATAGGAGGTATAGGTGTTGCATGAGGATATGTAGGAAGAGAAGACTTAAATACTACTAAGTTTATTAAAACGGCAGATAATAGACTTTATAAGAGTGGCGACTTAGCAAAATGGAATTATGAAGGTAATATTGATTTCCTAGGAAGGATGGATAATCAAGTTAAGCTCCATGGGCTAAGAATAGAACTTGATGAAATATCAAATGTTATAAATAAGTATGGTGATATAAAACAAAGTATATCAGTAGTTAAGACAAATAGCGAGGGTGAAGAATATCTTGCGGCATATTTCATAGCATCATCAAAAGTAGATATAGAAAAGTTATATGCATTTATTAGAAAGTCACTTACTGAATATATGGTGCCTGCTATGATAATGCAACTTGATGCATTCCCTACAAATGTAAATGGCAAAGTTGATAAACATGCACTTCCAGATGCAAGCCAAGAAGTTGTCAAGAAAGAAGTAAAGGCAGCAAGTAGTGATTTACAAAATACTATACTTGATATGTTTAAACTCGCACTCAATAGAAAAGATGTAGGAGTTGATGAAGACTTTTTCAAGCTTGGAGGAACTTCACTTTCAGCATCTAAGATTGCTATGAAGGCTATGACACTTAAACTGCCTATAACTTATAGCGATGTATTTGATTATCCTACAGTGTTAAGCCTTGAACAATTAG
>JAFXWR010000252.1 GCA_017542725.1 Lachnospiraceae bacterium
ATTATCAAGCCCTCTTTTGGCTGTTACTTCTGCTACACTGGTATCAATGAGATAGTCTGAATTACAAGAAAACCCTGCGTCAGCAGCATCTTCCCAAAGTTCATCTTCTCCATCAATATAAGAATCTTTAAACAACCCTTTCATACCTAGCTTAATATTACTAATATTTTCCTCTGCAGTTGCCTTTGAATTTGTTTTTACTACACCATGTTCTAACTTTATTGAGTATCCCATTTCTTTACTTATTCCTTTCTTTTAACTATGATATTTGGCAAACCACTTATCATAAACTTTCTTATAGTCAAGCCAAGCTATATTATTTTCAACCCTATATCTCTTCATTAGGGTTAAAATTAACTCCGCTCTACTAACTAATTTATAATCTATAACAGTAGTTGCTCTTAATTTATCTGCTTCTTTTTCAAAATAACTAAGACTTTTCATCTGAATTAACCCTCTACACACTTATTATCGTTTGTAACTAAACTCGTATATTGTTCCACAGGTATCACATTCATAAATATAGCTTGTAGTGTACTTATGCCCTACTGCTTGCTGATAAACCCAATGCCCACCACAACCATTATGAGTACCATTATTCCAAATATTTGAATCTATAATAACATCAACAATAAATATACCTACAAGTAGTGCAATACATATAAATAATGCTTTTATGTCAGGTTTTAGTTTCTCGTTCCCATATCTTGTCATTATTTGTGTCTCTCTCTTTATATATTCTAGCTTTCACAACTACAGTTCTCTTCTTTTTTATTCAACGGTAGTCAGTTAACGAGAAAAGGTCTTAACTTACTATCGTTGGTAAATTTGTATTCTCTATACTATGACATTTATTTAGTCAATGTATTTCTCTTTAAACATCTCAGCAATATCGTCAGCCACACAATTAACAATATCAGATGCCAAATGCTTCGTTTCTAATTTAGCTACTAACTTAGGTATATCAATCATACTATTACGCACCTGTTCACGTACTGCGTCATCTACTGCAGATATTACCATCTTTCTAATACTATCCTTGTGTTCCGGGTCTCCAAACCAAGTTTTTACCCTTGCTGAAACCTCCTTCTGTAACATCTTCTCAATTTCTTCATTTGCTATATCAATCTGCATTTTCTTTATCTCCTTTACATTCAATCATTTCTTTATAAAGTTCCAATTCCTTTTCCAAGTCCTGTACAAGTTGTCTTGCTTCTCGCATAATTATCGTTGATTCTGTCGCTGCTATATCTGCCATAATACATAATTCCTCATGATTAAATACAGAATAGTCTTCTTTATTAAGTAATTCATTAGCCTTTTTGTTGATACTCATTAGTACTTCTCTTTTATGCAGCTTATTCTTAAATGTTTCCATCATTAGGTTACTCCTTATAATTTTCTTCTGAATCATAGTTGCTAAACTTCTCACAAGTGGCACAATTATACGCAGTAGGTTCACTCTCTTTTGAATGTATACAACCCACACAACTTGTTACTTCTACTTCTTCAGGCTCTTCCTCTTTCTGCATAGCATTATTAACTATCTGCTTTACTTCTTCAAACTTTCTCTCATAGACTATACGAGTAGTTGTAGACTTAACTATCTGTTCAAGTTTATCCATAGCTTTAACATCTGCTATTGCCTGTAACAACGCTTGTGTTACTTCCTGTGTTTCATCTTGCATTGCATAATTCTCTTGTATAGATTCAAGCCATTCTAATACTTCATTTCTATTCATTTTCATATTTAAACACCCCTAAATCCAAGCATTGCGTTGATTTCATCAACTGTTTCATCTGCCACTAATGTTGCATTTACAAAAGTATTTAACTGTTTATCATATACGGTTGTTTTTAAGTACACTACACTTCTATGAAAGTCACCTGAGTCTGTACAGGTTATATGTGAAATATCTTTCACATCAATAAAATAACACTGTTGCATACCCGATTCTCTTTCATCTGTATGATGTAGTTTTATAAAATTAGTCCTAGCTGTATTGTTTTGCATAATATTCCTCCTTATCTGCTAGATTCTTTAAATGATGTATATGCCGTGTCATTGAGGATTTCACCCAAATTCCAACCACATTCACGACATAAATTTATTTGTATCTTTGACACGTTTTTACTTTTGGTTGATTCTCCAAGAACAATGGTTATATCAGCATCTTTTGTTTTACAGTTGATACAACTACAACCTTTATCTGTTCCTGAAATCTTTGTGACTTTCATTGATTACTTCCTTTCTATGGTGTTTTATTTATTATTCAACTGGAACGCTATTTGAATCTCTACCATACATATAGTCATAATATGCTGCTTTAGGTAATTTGACTTCACATATAACTCGTTCCATGTGAGTGTGAACAAAAAGCAAATCAGCTATGATATTTTCTGTTCTTTCTGTGTATGATACTTTATCGTTGTCTGCGATAGAAATTGTTTCATACCTATAAAATTCATTAATAGGATGAGCGTTTCCTTCATCATCTATGAGTTTTCTTAAATACCCCTCTTTGTTATAATACATAGCTTCAATGTTGAACTCTTTAGTCTTTGAATCAAGCACTGTGATTTTACCTAC
>JAFXWR010000253.1 GCA_017542725.1 Lachnospiraceae bacterium
ATACATCATCTTGATATATTAGATGATTATGGTAATAGTGGAAACAAACTTCCAATATATAATTTTAATAACACTATAAAGTTAGGAGAAGCAAATACAAAGACCTTTGTAGGTGATGACTGTTCTTGCTTTGCAGCTGCTGTATATTGGTATTATTTAAACCAATTAGACGATGCAAAAGACATAGATAAGATAGACTTATGGACTACAGGGTCAAGTAAATATATTAGTAAATCAAAAGAAACTAATAAACCCAATATACTTGATATACTTATTAATAATGATTTTGAGATATATCAATGGGATGATACTGAAAAGAATATTGATGATGATTATAATATAAAGGTAAATTTGAATTTCAAATTACAACCAGGAGATTTGCTTTATAGAAGTAATGGTAAAAATGGAGCAAGTGCCCATGTAGAGTTTTACTTAGATGATAAACATAGTTTTGTGTGGGGTGAGATACATTCATCTTATGAAAATGAGAATGAAAGTAAACACTTTAAAATAATAAGAAACTTAGATATATATAATATTGGTAAAACAGTAACAGCTGATAAAGCATTAGATGGGGATACATATAGAATAGATGAAGAATGCAAATCAGGTATATACAACACTATTTATCGTTCAACTGATTATAATTGTAGATATGACTATGTAATAAGAATAGAACAGAAAAAGGCTGAGGACTAGAGTATGAATAACAGTAGAAAAATTTTATATGTTAAAATTGTAATGGTGCTTATTGCTATATTATTTATAATATTATTTTTACATATAGTATTAAGTGTAAATAAGGGTATTAATGAAAGAATTGAGATTAAAGAAACTGCTACCGTAGAGAAACAAGAAATAATATTTGATATGACACTGCCACCCAGTAAGCAGAAGAATTTAAAGGGACATGTTAGAGAATATATGTCACAAGTTTATGATTATTTATTTCATGATATAAAATGGAAAAATATTCAAGATCCATATCCGTATGATTATAGTCGCTTGAGAAAAAAAGAGAATTTAAAAAATTTTTATGAATTATTGAAAAGTTATCAATATTCACCATTGTTTTATTTATTATTTAAATGCGAAGAAGATACTGAAGTGTTTAGTGAAATGTACATAAATTACCCCCTAAACCTTGATGACATACCTGTCACTGAGAATTATAAAGAGAAGCATCCAAAGCCATTGTTTGAGGAGTTTAATTTCATCAAGAAAGAGAATTATGAAACCAAAAAGAAATATGATACTAATTTGCAAACAGAAACATGGCTATATTTAACATATAAATATGGCATAGGTGTTGATGAAGAAGAGAAAACAATAAATGTAGTAGAAACAAAAAGTGTTACATTTTTATATGAAGATGACAATGGAGAAGAAAGAACTCGTGTAGTTTTTGATGGAAAAGGGCATGAGATGACAGAAGACTCTATTGATACACGAGAATTTGTTTTTAAATATACACTAGATGAAAAAGGATATGTTGATGATGTAGAATTTGTTAAAGAAATAAAGTTAGCCGATGATAAATATCTAGATGAGTTATGGAAAAATGTCAAAGGATAAGAAAAAATAATTAATAATGGTTCATATAGACAAAAAAGGACATAAGAACTCTTATATATTGAGGCGAGGTTAGAATTAACTTCGTCTCTTTATTTGTTTATAATTAGAGTTATTCCAAAATATTCCTAAATAAAACAGGTGTTAAAAATGAGATTTTCTAAAATTTTGATTTGATTTTTGTAAGAATTTTGCAAACTCGTGCTTACAGCACTTCAAACAGTGCAAAAATTCTAAACAAAAATCTGCATCAAAATTATAAGAAAAACTAACATTTTTACCACGACAGTTTTATTTATGAATATTGTAAATTATAATTAAAAATATGGCTCGTAGGAGCGAAGCTTCAAAAGCCCGTAGAAGCCATAAGGTTAAATAAAGTAATTGTCCTGGGCATTATTATGTCTGTTGTATGGGTCATAGAGATATACAGATAACCGTAAAAATTGCTTATATAGACGAGATAGTAAATATGCTTAAAAATAGTTAAAAATAGTTAAATATAGTTAAAAATAGAGAGTGAAGTAGATGAAAAAAATTAGA
>JAFXWR010000254.1 GCA_017542725.1 Lachnospiraceae bacterium
ACATTACTTTGTTTAAAGAGTGTATGAAAAAGGGGGCTAAAATGTTTAATCTTAGAGAGTTGTTTGAACTGATTAGTAAGTTTGAGTATGTGCAGTTATGTAATTCAAAGAACGGACAGTTTCTTACAAATGTAACTTATAAGGCAGACAATGGAGCAGAACTTTGGCAATATACTGATTATAAGGTTTATGGTATTAGTCCACAGATAGCTGCTACAGGAGAACCTTATTTAAGGGTAATGTTGGATTTAGAAAATTAAGTAATAGAGAAGACTAATATAAAATAAAGGAGAATCAAGTTATGACATTTGAGGAAGCTATGAATCAGGTAGACATTGAGAAGTTCAGAAATGAGAAAGAGGTTACTTTAGTTATTCATTTTTATAAGGGTAGAGATGCTTTTGACAGAGAGTCTTGTGGTAAAGCTACTATGGATTTTAAGAGATTTTGCAGAGATATAGAGGGTTCTATTGAGTCTGCAAGACATGCTTGGGAGATTAGTGATACAGCGGTTTATGGTGAGTGTTATAATAAGGTCACTTATATTGAACTGTATACTAAGGATGGTCGTAAGTCAACTGAGCCACAGGTTTTGATTAGTTGATGTTAAATATTTACAGATGAAACCCTTTTTAGTATAATTGTACTGTTGATACGATTATATTAAGGGTTCTGTAACAGTGTTTAAAAACATCTAACAGTATAAAAACTTTGTATATTTTATAGGTATTTTAATTATGAAAATAGGTGTCAAAGTACGATTACAACCGAATAAAGAACAGACTGAATTATTCAAGCAGTTTTGTGGTACTTCTCGCTTTGCTTGGAATGAATCAAAATCCTTTTACGATAAATCATGGAAAGAAAATAAAGAATATGTATCTATTCAGCAAATGATAGAACATTTACAGGAATTAAAACGAACAGAAAAATATGCTTGGTTGAATGACGTTCCTGAAGCGATAACTAAACAAGCCATTAAAGACTTGCAAAAGGCTTATCAAAGGTTTTATCAAGAGCGTAAGAAACCTCATATGAAAACCAAGTATAATAAAAAGTCCGATTATGACTATTGCAAACCTAATTATAAGAGAAAAGGAAAGTCAGAAGAGAGTTTTTATCAAAGAACGGACAACATACATAAGACAGATGATACACATATAAAGATAACAGGTATAAAGAAACCGATAAAATGTATGGCTCTTTGTGGGGTAGACTTACCTAAAAAGATATATAATCCGAGGATTAAGTTTGATGGTAAGTATTGGTATTTATCTTATTCTTACGAGATAGAATCTGATAAAATCGTAGATTTTGAAAGAGAAAAAATAGGTGTAGACCTTGGAATAAAAGACTTGGCAATATTTTCCAATGGTAATCATTATGAGAATATCAATAAATCACCTGAAATTAGAAGATTGAAAAAACGGTTACGATACATACAAAGACAGATTTCTCGTAAGTATGAAGTTAATGCTACTATTGTAAAAGGCAAAAAAGTTTATCACAAAACAAATAATATAAAGAACCTTGAACAGATAGAAAAACTTATTTATCGCAGGATAAGTAACATACAGAGAACATATATGTACGAAGTAGTAAATGCTTTGGTAAGAACCAAACCAAAACAGATAATACTTGAAGACTTAAATATAAAAGGTATGTTACAAAATCCAAAATTAGCAAGGGCAATACAAGAGGAACGACTAGCAGAGTTCAAACGAATTGTAACCTATAAGTGCGAGCGAAAGGGTATTGATTTAGTTTTGGCTGATAAATGGTTTCCAAGTTCTAAGTTATGTAGTTGTTGTGGTTATAAATACAAAGATATGACCTTGAAAATAAGACATTGGAAATGCCCTAATTGTGGAGAAGAACACGATAGGGATTTGAACGCAGCAATCAATTTAGAGAACTATATAGAATTAAAAGAAGTAGTGTAATAACAAATAAAATAGGTTTCCGTCAAGCCGAATAAAAGCTCTGGGAGAGTTAAACAAACTTGATTAGCAACTTAATTTATGAGTTGTGAAAGAGAACTCAAAGAAAGGAGAATTCAAAAGTATAGAAGTTTTATATTTTTATATTTTGGAAGACGGTATTTAGATAAGGAGAATAAGATGTTTAAATGTCCAAAATGCGGTCACGATATGTGGGGCGAGTATGATGAATTGATAAATTCTGGAAAGGATAAATCCAAGCATATTAAAATATCAAATATTCATACAACGAGTACACCTGACTATTTGAATGGGTCAGATTGGGATGTTGAATTAACTTGCCCTAAATGTAAGACTAAGTGGTTTGCGAGTGATAGTGATTACTAATGTATATTAAAAGGGAAGTTTGAATATGGAGAATAATGAAAAATGGTTTGTTTATGACTTATTAGAAAATAGTTATAGCGAACCTTTTGAAACAAAAGAAGAAGCGTTAAATGCTAAAGGTAAAACGCATAAGAATACTGTATTAACTGTAGTGAGAAAATCATTAAAAGACGTTGTTTCTGAGAGAAAATTTTCATTAAGTGTATAAGTGGAGGAGTGTATGAAAGCGTATTGTATTAAGGATTTATTGACGGGAGAAGGGGAACCTGCCTTGGTAGCAGGAAATGCTACTGAGGCTATACAACGATATTTTAGATTACATAATATTAGTGACCGCCCTATAAGACCAAGGATTCAGAATAAATTGAGGTCACCATATGACACAAGATTTGAGGGTTATGCTGTTGATACAATGAAACCCTTATCATTTAATAGAGATGGCTATGGTTTTGATAAAGCAAGTCAGAGTGAGTATTTTATAGGTAAAATGCTAACCAGATAATGTTTATACGTAAGAGGTTGATATGCTAAACGAATTATGTAAAGAGAACTACGTAGTTAAGGTAGATAATCGCATTGGTGAAGTACTAGATTTCTTTATAGATAAAGGGGTATTGTATTGTCATTGGCGTTTTTTAGATAAACCTATAGTTGTTGTGTTGAAGAAGGATAAACAGGGTAAGCCTTATCTTATTGAGAAAGTAAATGCTCTTTCGGTTGCCGCTAGTAGGGTTATTATAGAGGTAGTTTAAAGCTGATATGAAAATTTTAAAACCTATACTATTTTTTGTGATATGTGGGCTATTAGGAATATATTTCGGTATAAATTTTGATATAGAAAGGCGGTTGAATTATGACAATGAATAAGTATTTAAAAAATAATTATACCTTTAAAGTAATTATGTCAAATGATGTAGAAATACCTTTGTATAAACAAACTAATGGATTAATGTTTGATGAAAAAACCTTTAAAGGTTATGTGGAGTTATTAGAATTGTGCAAGGTGCATGCACTTAATTGTCATAAGACAGAGGATTATACCGCAGATAAGAAACATATTGTTACGTTTTATACATTTAATTATAAGTCTTTAAAGGATTTAGATAATATACTGATTTGTAAAGATGAAAAAACTACCAAATCCGAGGGTAGCTTGTTAGATATGCTAAAACGTAATCAGGCAAATAAGAAAAGAAAATGTGCAAAGAAAGACTTGACTGAAATAGATGGTTTTTTAGATGATGAAAGTTTGCATGACGGACTAGCTTGCTACGGTGTATTGATAGATATGAACGAAAAGGAAGTTAGTTTAGTAGCTAGTTGGAAACGTGACTTTGGTGAAGTTACACGAGATACAATGACACTATATAGAGATTGTTAATAGAAATTAGAGGGAAAGTAAAGTATTTATTGCTTTCCCTTTTAAAATACTTGACAATAAAGGGTTTGCTATGTTATATTAAATAACAACTAAAAAAATCTTAACATACAGAGGAATGAGATAATGAGAAATTTGATTGGAAAACTAAAAGGGTTATTAAAAAAGGGACTTTATTTTGGAGGCGGTCTTATTACAGGAGCTATGTGCTATAACTTGGCTTTCATAGTAGGTAATGAAAATCATTTATTTGGCGAAATTTGTCAGAAACTAGGAATAACAGGGCATACTTTGGCTATAATTGGGTTGTGGTTGTTTGTTTTTGCTTTGTTAATA
>JAFXWR010000255.1 GCA_017542725.1 Lachnospiraceae bacterium
ACCATGCCGGTTAAAGGTAGAAGTACTCAAAATGGATATCCGGGTGAAAAACTTATAGGAGATGATGATATATATTTTGTATTAAAAGAGTCTGTAGATGAAATTTTAAGAGGCATTAAAAAAGTATTTGAATTGACTCCGCCAGAGCTTGCAGCTGATATATTTGATAAAGGAATATATCTTACTGGAGGTGGTTCACAACTATATGGACTCGACACGGCTATAATAGAAGAGATAGGTGTAGAATGTCTAAGAGTTGACGACCCTATGAGAGCAGTTATTCTTGGAATACAAAAGAAAATCATGATGTTTGACAGACAAGAAGAAAATGATTAATGAAGTTACAAGGCAGTATTGAAAATATAAGATTTAGAAATGAATCAAATGGTTATACGGTTTTGCTTGTTAAATCTGGCAAAGCCGTTTTTACTTTAGTTGGAAACATAACAAAACTTAATTTGGGCGAAGATATAGAAGCTGAAGTGGAAGAGACAGAGCATCCTATATTTGGGCTCCAGTATAAGATACTGTCATATAAGATAGTCATACCAAATAAAGATGAGGACGCAATATATAAGTTTTTAATTTCTCTTTCTGTAAAAGGAGTAGGTGATGCAACTGTAAATAGAATTGTGACAAATTTTGGCGCTGAAAGTTTGGATATTATAAAAAATCATCCTGAGAAATTAGCTGGGATGAAAGGATTAAATGAACAAAAGATAGAATCACTTAGGGAAAGGCTACTTGAAAGAAGTAATGAGATAGAGATTATACTTGCACTTGAAAAATATGAATTGGGATCTCAAACAATAAAGAAAATTCTTGAACAATATGGCGGTGACACTTTAGATGTGATAAATGAAAATCCATATAAATTGTCAATGGATATAGAAGGAATTGGATTTAATATATGCGATAAGATAGCAAAAATTAATGGTTATAGTGAGAATAGTGACAAGAGAATAATGGCTGGACTTTTATATATACTTGAAAATGAATATGCAGTAGGGAATGTATATATTGAAAAAAGTATTCTAATAAGTAAAGCGATAGAACTTCTGAAACTTGAAAGTGAATATAATTTTGATGATGTACTCTATAATCTCGAGACAGATTTGAAAATAAAACAAGATGCATTTGACAATAAAAATATTGTATTCTTAAAGTCTGCGTATAATACAGAGAAAAAGTTGTCTGAGTATTTATATGAGTATAGAAATAATATACTTATAGTTACAGGTGGACCAGGAACAGGAAAGACATACAACATTAATAAGTTCATTCATGAGGCAATGAACTCTGGATTAAAACTCGCACTTTGCGCACCGACCGGAAGAGCTGCTAAGAGAATCACAGAAGTGACTGGATATGAGGCAAAAACAATACATAGACTTCTTGAGTGTGTTGGTGATTCTGATGGCAGGAGAAGTTACTTTTCAAAAAATGAAGACAATAAACTTGATGTAGATGTATTGATTGTAGATGAGATGAGCATGGTTGATGAATATTTGATGCTTGCTCTCATAAAAGCTGTGCCCTCTTTAAGTAAAATCATATTAGTTGGAGACGTAGACCAATTGCCATCAGTTGGAGCAGGTCAAGTTTTAAAAGATATGATAGAGTCAAATCATTTTGAAGTTAAAAAACTTACTAAAATTTATAGGCAAGATGAGGCGAGTAGTATAGTTATAAATGCCCACCATGTAAATGAAGGAGAGAGTGTAGAATTTGTAAAAGATGCTGAAGATTTGATTTTTACACATAAAAGCAGCGAGATTGCAATTAAGGATGCTATAAAAACTTTGGTTAAAGAAAATATTCCAAGACATTTTAACTGTTCTTTAGATCAAATAAAAGTTATCTGCCCTTCAAAAAAAGGAAACTGTGGGACTGAGTCGCTAAATGAATCATTGCAACAGGTTTTAAATCCTGAGAGCTTTGACAAAAGTGAGTTGCAAGTAGGAAGCACTATCTTTAGACTTGGCGATAAGGTTATGCAGACTGCAAATAATTACAATATTCCATTTGATGTAATAAATAATGATGGCAAAGTTATAGACAGAGGTTCAGGAGTTTTTAATGGTGATATAGGGAAGATAGTAGAAATAGATGAAGATAATAGAAATATGGTTATTAGATTTGATGACAGGGAGGCGTATTATATTGCGAAGGACTTAATCGATTTGTCACTTGCCTATGCTATAACAGTTCATAAATCTCAAGGTTCTGAGTATGATGTGGTAGTTATGCCGATGGCAAGAGCTCCATATCAATTACTAAATAGAAAGATACTATATACTGCAATGACAAGAGCAAAGAAGTGTATGATCTTTGTTGGTATGGACCAATATTTTAATGAGATGCTTAATAATAAAAATGAAGTTATGAGAAATTCTGCGCTTTGTAGCAAATTATATTTGTATGATATTAGAAAAGATTAAAAATTTTATATTTCCACGGCGATGTGTTTTGTGTGATAAAATTCTTCCTTATGGAAGCAAACTTGAAAATATGCATCTATGCGAGGATTGCAAAGAAAATTTTGAGTTTATAAAAGAACCTACTTGTAAAAAGTGTGGCGCAATGATTAGTGATTCTGAAGAGTCATTTTGCATAAGATGTAATACTAAGATGCCTAAATATTTTGATTCTGGTTTTGGACTTCTAAGATATAATGATGCTGTAAAAGAGTCTATACATAAGATAAAATATGTTGGTAGAAAAGAATACATTGACTTTTACGGCAAATGTATTGCGAGGACATTTAGAAATCGCATAAGAGAAATAAATCCTGACTATATGGTTCCAGTACCAATACATAAAAAGAGATTAGTTGAAAGAAATTATAATCAATCCACGATACTCGCAAGAGCTATCTCTAAAGAACTTCTTAATTATGGTATAGATATACTAGTCAATGAAGATTTGATATCTAGAGTTAAAAATACAAGAGTATTAAATAAACTAGATGATTCAGATAGAGGGTTGGAGCTAAGTGGTGCATTTTCTACTTTTGACTTAAGTGGAATTGAAAAAGTGTTGATAGTGGATGACATATATACTACAGGGACTACAATTGATACGATGGTTAAGATTTTAAAGAAGGCAGGTGTAAAAGAAGTATATTTTGTAGTAATTGCTGTGGTTGATAATTTATAAAGAATATTATGGATTTTAAATCATTAAACAAAAGCATAGAAACTATAGAATGGGAGGATGGAATCTCGCTAATTCCTGATTATGCCTTTTCGTCATTTTATAATCTTAAAGAAGTGATTATACCCGATACGGTTGAAAATATAGGAAGAGGAGCTTTTCAAAATTGTTCATCTCTTGAAAAAGTTGTATTGCCAAAGACACTACAAGAGATACCAAATAATTTATTTTTGCAATGTAAAAAGCTTGAAAGTGTTGAAATACCAGAGACTGTTTTGAAGATAGGAGACCAATCATTTTTTGCTACAAGTATTAAAAATGTTACAATACCTAAAAGTGTAGTGACTATAGGAAATTCTGCATTTACTGGTGTGTCAGAATTTACAATTCACGATGGCTTTAATTACGCGATTAATAAATATAATATATTTACATGGCTAAGCGAACCTATCTATGATAGGGAAGCAGATGGACAGATTCCAGATACGTATAGTTTTATAAAAAATGTTGTAGTTACAATACTTGATGATGATAGTGGAGAGGTCAAATTTAAGTTCTTTATACCATTTAGAGATAAGTTTGATATTTTTTCTATATCTCATGCTGTGTTTAAGAATAATAGATTGGACTTAGGACTTCTTGACAGTCAATTTCAAAGGATAAGGGATTTTGAAAGTAAGACAAATTATGTTTATTATAGAATACAGTATCCGTATAAATTAACTGAAGAGAACAAGGATCTATTTGCTAGATTTATAGAGGCAAATAATGTGAAAATTGCAGAGAGATTTATAGATGACAATACAGTGACGCCACTTATAAAGCTTGATTCTCTAAAACTTGTAAATGAGAAGAATATAGATACACTGATAGAGTATGCAAATGTTAATAGAAGGTTTAACTCGTTGTCGTATCTTATGAATTATAAAAATAAGCATTTCAAAAATAAATATAGCTTATAAATAGTGCAAAAAAATAGCAAATTTTAATCATTTCTTAATAAATAGAATATTGCAAATATTAAAAAAATGGCATTTTTTTAGTATAATTAAATTGATATATAATGATAGAAAATGATTTAATATGAAGTCTGAAATTAAAAAAACAATAAATAGTATTCAACTTTCTAGCTTGGAGAAATCAGAGTTAGAGTTCTTACATAT
>JAFXWR010000256.1 GCA_017542725.1 Lachnospiraceae bacterium
CAATTATTATGCGGATCAAGAAAGGATAATCAACATAGAAGAGAATGCTAATGTTAATATAACAAATAATAATAGTATTTGTAGCAATGTTAGTTCTACTAATAACAAGAACAAAACGGCAATGATATCTATAGATAAAAAAACGACTTTAAATATAAATGGTAATTTGACTATAGAAGACAATACATATAGGAAGAATTACACAGGCTCAATTGAACTAATGGCAGCATCGTTATTGGTTGAAAATAGCAATTGCCAGGTAAACATTGGAAACGGCAAGATTTATATTGAAAAATACACACCATACAACACTGCATCTGCAGCAGTTGACAATTATGGAGTATATTCATTTGCTGAAGGCTTTATGAGGCAAATAGCAGGAACAGCATTTAATACCGAGAATTACTTTGAAGATATAGCTTTGTCATCAGGTGAAGGTATAGTTATGCCAGAAAGTAATTTCTTGTTTGCTAAAAGTGTAGCAAAAGATTCATTTAAAGCATCTACTTTAAAAAATTCCTACTATCATATTGCAAAAGGCAGCAATAACAGTGTAATAATTCTTGGGAAGGAAGTTCACATCCACAAAATCTGTGGCACAGCAACTACAGCAGAGTGTGACCACGACAATGTGCACTTGCCTGTCCATACAAAAGTGATAGAGTATGAAGAACTTACAAATGAGACTACTACACTTGAGCTTGGAAAAGGATATTATCTTACAGAGTCATCTGATCCAAGTATCAAGAGAATATTTTTTGTGCCTTCGCCACCTACACCTCTTAGTGGGGGATGGGAAAATCCTAATAATAATGGAGTATATATTTGTCTAAACGGAAATACACTCAACAATGTTTTGTTTTTGGCAAGTGGAACAGGAGCAAACATATTCATTTGTAATTGTAGTTCTGATGAAGCAACAGTAACTAGAAATGATAATCCTATTTATTCAGGGATGCGTTATGAAGGTATATTTAATCATATAAATACATATGTGTATGGGACAGGAAATAAAATAAATTTCAAAACGGAAATAGCTATAGATAGAAGTGGTGGTGCATATAATCAAACAGTTGAAATATATAATGCACATTTTAGTCCTATAGATGGTTATCAAAATACAAGTGGTAGAGCTATTGTATATCAAGATCAAGGTGGACATAATGTGACTATAAGCAATTCAGTTTTTGAAGGATATAACACAACACTTTTGCTGTCCAATAGATATGACAACACAGGATATGCACCTCCAAGATTTGGATTGTATAATTCAAAAATTATAGGCAATAATATAATAAGTAATTCAGTGAATAATAGATGTTTAATGCATAATAATGGTGGAATACTTAATATTGAAAATGTAGTTTTTGAAAATAATACAGTGGCAAGTGAAGGCTCTGGAATACTTCAGCTTGAAAGTGCTTTTGCGAATGGCAGCATAAATGTATCAAGTATATCATTCATCAATACCAACTCTACTGGCACTGCAATAGGCAACTTAATAAAATGTACAGGTGGAACTATTAACGCCACAAAATCATATATAACAAATAATAAAGTTGACAAATTGATATATGAAACAGGCGGTAGTGTCAATCTTAAAGATGTTGATATTGATGATAACACAACAGCTAATTATTTAATGTATATTGAAAATGCGACTACAGAATTCAATATAAAGAATGTAAATGTTCGTCGCAATGAAAACAATTCATCTGCTTTATTTAACTATGGTATATTTAGAGCAGATGGGTTGATATTTGAGAATAATAGAACTGTGAGACATTCTTCAATTGGAAATGAAAAGACAATGCTTTTTGACAATTCCATTTTTAGAGATAATGAAAATATGTTCTCACTTTTGAAATCAAAAAATGCGGGAAATTTGACTATAAAAAATACCAAATTCTCTAATAACACGGTGACGGAACACATTATACATAATGGTGAAGATGATACAACAGCAGCTGCTGGAAACCTTTATATAGAGAACATAGAAATATATAATAATACAAACACGGCGGAAAATGCATGTATCATAAAAAGTGATGACTCATCAAGTGCTGTTAGTGTAAACTTTAGTGGCTATAATTATATACACGATAATACCGCTTACAATATAGTTCGTTCAAAATCAAACAACATTAATTTCGAAAATGGTACAACACTTTTTGAAAATAACACTTCAAAAATTTTGTTAAATATTCAAAACTATAATTTAAACATTCTTGCGACAGCAACAGTAAGTGCTATAAATAATACTATAGAAAGAATAAATGATACTCAAGGTGTTGTTCATCTCGGATATACAGAAACTAGCAGAATCCCAACAGTAAATTTGTATGGTAATTTATATGTTGTCAATAATAGCTTTGTAGGAGCAGGCAGCATAACACCAACAAGATTTGATTATACACCAGCTGCAGTATTTTTGGGTTATACCTCAAAATTAAATCTGGGTAATGGCGTACTCAAAGTTTATGGCAACACTATAGATAATGACACACACGAGTTTAATAAAATGTATCAACTGTTTAGTAAAATGCCAGATGGTAATTTTATCAATCAATTAGATGGCACAACTTTCAACGAAAACAATTTCGTAAATGGCATAGGCTTTGTAAGTGGCACAGGACCTATAATGACAGGCTTTACTAAAGATAATTCTGTTGCTGAAAAATCATTTATTGCAGCAACTTATAGTGCAGTATTTAGTGATGGTGAGGATTATAGAGCATATAAAGGAAATAGTGATAATGTTGTCATAGGTGTTCGTAAAATCAATTTTAATTTCAATCCTCCAGCAGGAAAAACAGTTATAAATAACCACAATTATCCTACATCACTTAATGTGGGTGGAAAGACAAGTACTACACTTGACTATGCAACATTTGAAGTTGATGGAAAAGATTTCTTAGGATGGGCACAATCTGCAGATGCGACAGTTCCAGATGTGATTGACGGTGCAGATTTCGCGACAATATTTGGATCAAGCGATACAAGTCAATCATGGACTTTATATGCAGTATGGGGAAGTGGAGCTCATATACATAAAATCTGTGGAGTGGCTTCTGAATCAGATTGTAATCACGACTTAGCACACCTAAGTGCACATACTACAGTAGTTGAATATGAGAAATTATTATCAGAGACTACTACACTTGAAGCAGGAAAAGGATACTATCTTGCATCTTCTTCTGCTATAAGTATAAGTAGGACATTTACTATTACAGGAAAAGTATATATATGTCTAAATGGACATACACTTTACAATGTAGCATTTGTAGGAACAAATGGATCAGAATTATACATATGTAATTGTAAACATACTGAAGCAAGCATGACTCAAAACAATAGTGATTATATGTTTAGAGGAAATGATAATGCGAACTTAAGTACATATTTGTATGGTAGCAATGCATCAATAAAACTTGAGACAAGAAGAATAGCATTTAGAAGTCAAAGTACAACAAAGGCAGAGTTTATTGCTTACAATGTCAATTTTGCTCCTGTGGCAGGATATGTAAATACTTATAATAATTTTGCATTACTTGGGCAAAATGATAATTCCACAAGTGAAACTATAATATCAAATTGTACTTTTGAAAACTATACTACTACAGTTCTCATATCAAATAATTCAACAGTAGCAAAGAATAATAAAATAAAAA
>JAFXWR010000257.1 GCA_017542725.1 Lachnospiraceae bacterium
TAATTTATTTAAAAAAGGAGTTTCCTTGGGGTCGTATTTTAAAAGTACATACCGTAGGTGATTATATTATTTTTGAATATGAATCAAGGTCAGATGGAGATGGTATTTTATATCATACTTATATAAATTATCGTGAAGTGAATGAGTCTTATCATAGTTTAGATGCCGCTTTAGCTGCTTGTATTGCTTATAAGTATACTAATAGTAGTGCTGCAGCTACATATTTTATGAAAATGTTGGAAGTACGTTAAATTTGTACTTGAATTTTGCAACAAATTTGAGTTGTTAGTTGTATATATTTATAGAGAGATAAGGGTGAATTATGGCTGTAATAGATTTATTAACTGCAATAGAAAGATTGGGTGATGGTGCTAAACTCGCAAATGTAAAAGTCTATGGTAGATTAGTAGGAGAGTTAAAGAGACCACATAATTTATATACTAATGTAGGCTTGTTGGGCGGTTCAGGTGCATTTATGGATTTTCATGTTTTTGCAGTTGATTTAAGTGCTTATAAGCCCACATTAGAGAAAATGGGGTTGAATACTACCACATCTATTTATATGGTTAATGGTCATTTGATGCTTTATACAAATAGAGCTAAGTATACACCAAATTGGTATTGTTGTGAGGGTATTGTAAGATATGGAAATAAAGATAAATTTCCATATTTGACTATGTTCAAATTTGAGAAAAATAATGGACGCTGGGAAATCGCTCAAAATGAACTTACAGCCTTTGATACAACTACTTGGGATGTAGATTCTGTAGAATTTGATTATATGAAGAGAAGTATGGTGATGGGTACAGTTGTAATTCCACGTCAAGCTGATAATTTACCTAAATTCTATGCAGAACCAAATCTTGTGAGTGCAAATACAAAAGCACCTAATACGTCTGTTGCTGTATATGAAACATACACAAAAGGTGGGGTTTTTGAGGATGTTAGTGTATTTACCCCGGAAAATCGTGCTACACCTTTAAGGAATGCACTTATTGAAGAACATTATAATAGAACTTTTGAGTTAGCAGTTAATGCTACGCAAGCTAAAGATGAGTTCTTAAAATCTTTGGTTGCAAATTTTGAAAGACCTACTTTATGTAATAGCTATATACATTATATGTATGACGCTATACTAAGTAATTTAAGACGAAAAACTACAAGTCAAACCTATACAGGTAAATCCTTATTAAAGAAATATTTATCGTACTGTTTTCCATATTTAGCTAGTAAACAACATGAAAACATGACAGTTGGTGAATATGTCTGTGATTGTTTTGAAGAAATTGTAGAATATATTTATAATGGAGAAAGTTTATTTTTAGATGGTGACCCTTTAAAATTAGTTTACGAGGCTTTTGGGGACGTTGAAAAATGTTATGCTTTTATTTGTGCAGAGATTTTTGGTATCTCTAAAGATGCAATGCTCGAAGCAGAGGAAACTTGCTTTAAACATAGATTATCTTTTAGCCGTATTTTTAATGAAAACCCTTTTGTTTTACAGTGTATAGGTGGTTTGACGTATGATAATGTAGAAACCATAGCATTAGGATTGGGCGTAACAAATAAACCTAATTTACAACCTTTTAAAAATATAGCTTTATTGGATAGTTATATAAACAATAAGGATAATGGAAGTACTGTATTTAGTTTGGATTATTTAAGTACACATTCTATTGGTTTGTCTTTAACAGATAAGCAATATGAAGCATGTAGGCAAAGTGGTACTTATTTATCTGATTTAATGCTTTCTAGTATTAAGACATTTGTTAAGGATATAAATAGGTCTGATTGTAAAATAGATTTGACTACATTTACAAAAATTGGGCTTAAATATGCACAGAAAATGTCAAGAGACCAACTTAATCAAGCGATTAACAATTATACTCAAATTGGATTAGGTATACTAATGGATAATCGCTATTTGACATCTTATGCTTTGTTAAAAAAAGAATTGCTTGTTTTTGACTATATGTATAAGTTAGGTCAAGAAGAAACAGGGTATACAGACCAAGAAATAGATGAGTATATAGATGAATATGAGCAAGAAATAGGGTTCAAGTTAGAGCCTGAACAAAGACAAGCTGTGCATTTAATTAAGTATAAGGCAGCCTGTGTTGCTGGTAGCGCAGGTTCAGGTAAGACTACAGTTTCTAATTGTTTTACTTATGTATTGCGTAAATTAGAGGACAATGCCTTGGTATTTAAGTATGCTACACCTACAGGTAAAGCAGCAAAGCGATTACAGGAAGTTGTTAAGCAACCTGTTAAAACCATGTGTAGTATGTTTTCAATATTTCAA
>JAFXWR010000258.1 GCA_017542725.1 Lachnospiraceae bacterium
ACAAAATCTGAAAATCCTGGAGTATCAATGACATTTATCTTTCTGCTATCCCACTCAAGCGGAATAATAGATGTCTGGCATGAAATTTTTCTCTTTTGCTCTTCTTTTCCAAAGTCAGAAATTGTATTTCCTTCATCAATAGAACCCATCTTATCAGTAATCTTTGCCACCTTTGCGATAGCCTCTACCATAGATGTCTTTCCAGAACCACTGTGTCCGAGCAACACCACATTTCGAATTTTGTCGGTAGTATAAATCTTCATATTACCCTCCTAAAATTTATATTATTATTTTAAATTACATCTCAAGCGACCTTGAATATGATTGAAGCACTGCATCAATTAGTGCTCCTCTAAATCCATTTTCTTCAAGTACTCTCACACCTTCTATAGTTGTGCCTGCAGGACTTGTCACCATATCTTTTAAAACTCCTGGATGAGTTTTATTTTCTTTATACTTATCGAGTGCAAGTTTTCCAGAACCATATACTGCACTCATTGCAAATTTATATGCCATATCTCTTGGAAGTCCGCACTCTACTCCACCATCTGCAAGTGCTTCTATGAGCATAAATATCCATGCAGGACTTGCACCTGACACTTGAGTGATAGCATTTATATATTTTTCTTCTACTTCAACTACTTCTCCAATAGTATGTAAAACTTTCAAAACTTCTTTATAATTTTTATCTTTAAGTGCATCCTTACTTGCAGATACTGCAGAAATTCCTGCAGCAACTAAACATGGAGTATTTGGCATAACTCTTACTACATTTTTGGTTCCTAAAGATTTTTGTAGATAGTCTATGGTCTTTCCTGCCATGATTGATACTACTAATTGTTTTTTACCTATAAGTTTTTTCAAATCTTTTGATATAGTGTCAAATATCTGCGGCTTCACACATATAAATATAATGTCTTTTGCATTTTTAATTACATAAGAATTATCAGTTGAAACATTGAATCCAAAATTATTTTTAAGGTCATCTAATTTTTCTTTACTTCTATTTGATACAAATATTTCTTTACAATCTAAAACATTTGACGCACTAATTCCTGTCAAAATAGCACGAGCCATATTGCCTGCACCGATAAATCCAAATTTCATGTCTACCTCATAAATAATAATTTCTTTAAGATATTAATGATTATTTGTATTATTTTACCACATTTTTTGATAAGTTTTAAGTTAAAAATAAATAAAAAAAGGCTTTATTTAAGCCTTTTTACATAGTTTATATAATGGGCATATGTCGCACTTTGGCCTTCTTGCCGTACATATCTCACGACCAAGGGCTATTATGTGTGTATTCCAAAGTTGCCAGTCTTTTTTAGCAACTATTTCTTTAAGTTTTTCCTCTATTTCTCGGACATCTTTGGTGTTTAGATTAAACAAAATATTTGAAATTCTTGCCACATGGGTGTCGACCGCCATAGCAGGTATACCATAGAGGTGACTTATAACAACACTTGCTGTCTTTCTTCCTACGCCCGGAAGTTTAACTAAGTCGTCAAAATCTTTTGGAATCTTAGAATTAAAATCAGTAATGAGCATCCTCGCGCAGGCTATAATATTTTTTGCCTTATTATGATAAAATCCAACCGAATGAATATTCATTTCCAATTCTTTTTGTTTCACATTTGCAAACTTATGTAGTGTGTCATATTTCTTATACAAATCATTTGTAACTATGTTTACTCTCGCATCAGTACACTGCGCAGACATCATAACTGCAAATAGAAATTCATAAGGCTTATTTTTATGATAATGTAAATAGAGTGGTATTTCTTTTCCATACCTCTTTTTTAAAATTTTAACTATCTCTTTTGCCTTATCTTTATTCAACATAATAACTACCTTTTAAATTTTGATAACAACGATTCAAAGAATGATTGTTTAATTCCTATCTCTTTACTTGTCTTGCTTAATTCATTAAATAGCGTAGAACCAAGTATCATCACTGCACCGAGAAACTGTAATGCTGTCATATTCTCCTTGAGTACAAAATATGATAGAAATAGTGCAACCACAGGGTCTATATATGTGAGTATCGCAACTGTCTCAGCCTTGAGTCTTGATACTGCATTGAAGTAATGAACATAGCAAAAACCAGTATGTAAAAAACTTAAGATCAGCATGCACACTATACCCATCACAATTTCATTTCTTGGTAAGTTACTATCTATAAAAAAACTTTTCTTTTCAATAAAACCAACATAAATTGCCATTATAAGTGCAGAAAATGCAATTTGAAAAATTACTTTGTCATGAGTAGTTATTTGACTTAATTTTCTATTAAATGTAACTATGAGAGCGTAAAATACTGCTCCAAGGATTCCGTACACGCAGCCAAGAACTTCATTTGATTTGATACCAACATTTACAACATTTGATACTAGGATTACACCAATTGTAGCGATAAGAATACATAGTCCACTCTTTAATGTAATTTTTTCATTAAACACAAACGATGCTATGATAAGTAAAAATATTGGCATCATATTGTAGCAGACTGTACCTATGGCAACTGATGAAACTTTAAATGCTTCAAACTGCAACACCCAATTAAGCGCCATAAAGAATCCAGTAAAGATGAGAACTATCAAATTATCTCTCATAGATTTGATGTCTATATCTATGCCACTAAGTTTCATCATCACAACTATAAATGCTCCGCCAAGAAGTGCTCTATAAAACACTATGGCAGCAGAACTAAGTGGTATAAAGTGAGAGAATAATCCAACCGTTCCAAAGGTGGCTGATATAAGTATTAGTTTTAATCTTTCTTTTTTTACGTCTATTTGCTTTTCCATATGATAATTATAATTTTTAAAACAAAAAAAAGCAATTATAATAATTGCTTCTTTTTTATATGTTATATAAAGTATAAACTATATTTTCTTAATAGTATTATGCATATATAATAGCCTTACACTGTTAATTACTGCTATTATCATCACGCCTACATCAGAAAACACTGCAAGCCACATATTTGATATGCCAACTATAGAAAGGATGAGCACAAGCACTTTTATTCCTATAGATATTGCGATATTCTCATACACGATTCGCATAGTAATTTTACTAAGTTTATATGCTATAGGGACATTAATAATGTCATCATCCATAAGAACAATGTCAGCTAAGTCAATTGCTGCAGCTGAGCCCATAGCGCCCATAGCAACACCTACATCAGCTCTTGTGATACAAGGTGCATCATTAATGCCATCTCCTACAAAGGCAAGTTTTATATTCTTAATTGTTTCTTCTAATATACTAAGTTTATCTCCCGGTAAAAGTGCTGCACGATATTCATCTATGCCAATTTTTTCTGATACATCTTTTGCAATCTCTTCTCTATCACCAGTGAGCATCATTGTTTTTGTTACGCCTTGCTTTTTGAGGCTTGCTATTGCTTTTGGAGAATTTTCTTTAATCACATCGTTAATAAGTATGTGACCTACATACTGCTTATCAACAGCCACATGAACAATAGTTCCTATGTCTCTACACTCTATATAATCTACACCATTATCCTTCATCAGTTTGTCATTTCCAGCCAATATTACTTTTCCATCAATCACTCCACTAAGTCCTCTACCACCAATTTCTTTCACATCTTTCACTATGCTGCTATCTATATCTTTGCCATAATATTTTAGAATAGACTTTGCTATTGGGTGATTTGAGAAAAATTCGATGTGAGATACCAGTCTAAAAAACTCTTCTTCATTTATACTGCAGTGGTGAACTCCAACTACTTCAAACACACCTTTTGTCATAGTTCCTGTCTTGTCAAATGCAAATGCTTTTACTCTTGAAAGTGCCTCTATATAATTTGATCCCTTTACTAAGATGCCAAGTTTGCTTGCAGCTCCAAGAGATGAAAAGAAAGCAAGTGGCACACTTATTAGTATCGCACAAGGACAACTTATGACAAGTACAGTAAGTGCTCTGTACGCCCAAGTTGCAAAATCCGGACTTGTCTTTAAAATAAAACACTGAAGTGAAATAGGAATTACAAAAGTTAATAGCGCAATCAAGCAAACTATAGGCGTATATACTTTTGCAAAACTTGAAATAAAGTTTTCAGAACTTGATTTTTTCTCAGTCGCATTTTCTATAAGGTCTATAATCTTACTTGCAGTAGAGTCTTTAAATTCTTTAGTCGTCTTTATCTTTATTAGGTTTTCATTGTTGATAAGTCCACTTGATACATTATCCCCTACTGTCACATATCTTGGTATGCTCTCACCAGTAAGGGCAGATGTATTTAACATCGTGGCTCCATCAATTATCTCTCCATCTAACGGAATTTTCTCAAATGGATTTACAACAATGGTCTCACCAACCTTAACTTCTGTTGGGTCAACCTTTTCTATTTTTTCATTTCTCAAGACATTTGCAAACTCAGGTGTAATATCAACTAACTTTTTTATGCTATCACGACTCTTGTCCATAGAATAGTCTTGGAAGAGTTCACCGATTTGATAAAACACCATTACTGCAACTGCCTCTTGATAATCTCCAAGAATAAATGCACCGATTGTCGCTATAGACATAAGA
>JAFXWR010000259.1 GCA_017542725.1 Lachnospiraceae bacterium
GTTGATACATTAAGAGAGTGGTATACAGTAGCAAAAGAAAAGTATAAAAGGGAGAGAGGAAATAAAGGCAATAACTTAATAGGTTCAAACCTTGATACAATAATAGAGTCAGATTATAGTATAAGTGAGCAGATAGAGGCAGTAGATTATTATTTAAAGAATGTAGTAGAGATAAGTAAATATAAAGAGACAATGGCGAGGAATGAGCTTATGGCAAAATACATGATGGAGAATAGTAGAATAAATGACATTATCAAGGACTATAGTGTTGGAATAAATTTCATAACAGAGAACTTGCAGAGGGGGACAAGTAGGAGTAAGAATACGAAGAGTATAGTTTTATCAGATTTTCAAGTATTAGAGTTTGACCATACCTTAAATGAAAAAAATAAACATAGTGATGATGACGGAATAACAGATCTTGAAGAATTAACAGGGAAAGCGAATGGTGATATAGAAATAGATAGAGTAAAGTGGGTAGAAATCACCTCCCCCTTAAAGAAAGCATATATATCGAAGAAAGGGAGTGAAGTGGGGTATGCAGAAGAGTTAAAGAGGTTATTTACAAATAACGGAGGAAAGTTTGATAAGAATGGCAATAAGATACTGATAGGACATTTTGACTATGATGAAAATAATAGAGCCTATTATAGGACAACAAACTATGTAAGTAACCCCATGCTTAATGATACAGACTTTGATGGGATACAAGATAACGAGGACAGTAATAAGACAAGAGGGGAGTTTAAGGGGAGTGCTGGGGACATAGGGAAAATAGAATATACAAATGATTTTAGGAATTTTTTTGTAGATAACTATAAATACAATGATGAGCTTTCTGTAATGAGCTTAATGATAGCGAATGGGAAGTATGTAGATACAAATCAAGTTAATGTAAATAGTATAAAACAATACATAGAGAGATTAGGGTTTAAAAATGTATTGTTAAAAGAGAATTTTAGAATTAGTAATGAAGAAACAATAAAAGGTAAATTATACATTGGGAAAAAGACCATACAATATAGAACATATGAAAGTAAAAGTGACAATAAAGGAAAAAATTCATATAAAGATATTTATGGTGTATTTTTAATGGACTTTGATAATGAAATAAATATGAAACAATTAGTTGTAAATTTTGATATTGATATGATAGAAACACATTATGATTATATCGCACGAGATGTAGAAAGGTATGTAGATGAGTATATGACGATGTATCAAAGTAATGATGACTATTGCTTTTGGGTAACAGGGTATAGTATAGCAGGAGGGGTAGCATCACATGTATCACCATATCTCATAGGAAAAGGAGAAACATATACATATACATTTGGAGCACCAAATACTACAAAAGGTGGTAGTACAGCAAATGTAAATGTTAAAAATATAATCAATGAAGATGATGTCATACCAAAAATACTAAATATAAAAGATGGATATTCAAGAGTAGGGGAAACATATAATGATAGTATATTTGACAATTTACAAAAAGAATATAGGAAACTTGTAGGGAGTTTCAAAAATTATGAGGCATATACAAAAAAGGCAAATACAGTGAAGAGAGCCATTACAAATATTAAGTCAAAAGAAGCAACAAAAACATTAAAAGATAAAGTATGTAAATTATTATCAAAATTTTTAAGTAATTTTGAATATATACATGATGGGGTAACAATGGCAGAGTATCCAGAAATAGGTGTGTATTTAAATCCCAATGTTAAAAAAGTAAAGGATGGGCATAGTAAGAAAGCATATTATGCATTAGCAAAGACCTTAAATGGTTTTGATTTAGATAATTATGATGTGAACTGGACAACATATGAAGAAGAGATAAGTAGTGAAGAAGAAAGAAATAATGAGCAAAGATACACTGAAGATTTATTATCTGCGATTGAAATAGTAGGTAATTGGTATATACAGAATGTTCCAACATATGAGACGAGCGAAGAAGCAAATAGGACAACCCAGACACAAAGAGATAATGCAGAAAAGCTAAGAGAAACAAGTTGGGGAGGGATTTACATTTATAAGTATGATGATTTAGGAACTCAAACAAATGAGTATATTGATGAAAGAGTTGAATAGTTAAAGAATAATTTTAATAATGAATATCCAAATGAAAATTTACCAAATGATAATTTAACAGATTATTTGAAATATGGTGCAGGAGATGATTGTGTTCGATTTGGCATGACGGTATATAATTATATAACAGAGGGAGGATTATTTGATTTACATACTGAAATACTTAATGGTAGCCAAATGCCTACGAATGAAAAGAAAGGTAGTTATTTAAATTATGGAAAAACAATTTTATTAAGAGATGCAAATAGGTTTGTTGATAGTAATTATGAACTTGATGAGTGGTTTGATAACATAGGGTATTACAGGATAGATGTTGATGAAAATTTTGATATAGAAGATTTAAGGCCAGGAGACTTTTTATGTTGTGATGGTGGTAGCAAAAGTGGGCATGTGGAGTTTTATCTTGGGTATAATTATGTTGAACAAGTAAATCTTGAGACAAATGAAGTATCATATGAAAGAGGTACTGCTATTGATAGAATAAATAATAGTGCAAGTAGTGGAGGCAAAGCAGAATCAACATATGGATGGGGGTTAGTAAGCAATAAAATACCATCTTATGAAAGATATGGTGGGAATGAGTATAATTGGTATTTTTATAAATCTGCTGATGATACATCAATATATCGGTGTAAAGGGTATCATGAATGCTTAAGGAAAGTAGAAGGAACAAATAAGTATAAATTTAGAAATGTTAATGACAATACGGAATTTGAAAGTCAGTGCTGTTGCACTGATAAAAGAGCCTATAATGTAATATATAGGCAAAACGGATATTAATAAGAGGTTATGAAATATGAGAAAATTGGTTTTTATAATTATAACAATAATATTTTTAATAATAGGTGTAATAAGTCTTAGGATAATAAATAATAATATAAAAAAACATAATATACAGGTTCAGTTAGAGAAAGACATTGAAGAAAGTAGAAAATTAAAAGATATAGATGACGGATCAATATGGACAACGAAGGGAGAAACATTAAAATTATTATCAAAACATAATGTAGAATGGGAAAAAATACTTGTGCCAGAAGAATTGAAAAAGGAATATATGCAAAAATATCCAAATGGATTATTTGGGGATGATGATTATGATGAATGTATTATAGAAGATTATTTAAAATATGAAGCAGGTCAATATTTTGAACCAAATGATTTTGTATTTTACACTATTAAAGGTAAAAGAAAGAATAAATATAAAATACATGTTGGAGACGAGCAGTTTTGTCATATATATAAAATTGAAAAAATAGAATTATTTGATAATAATGGAGATTATGTATGGAAAGGCTACCCAATGAACGAAGATAACTGGGTGTCAAATATTCAAAAAATTGCTTTACAAGATGATGAAGAAGTAGGTAAGAGTGAAGATTTTTATGAAAGATATCCAAATTTTACAGGGATATTGAATCCATATCATTATAAAGAACCACATACACATATAGAATGGGTAGAAGCAAATTTTGATAATAAAGAATTATATTGTAATGTATACTATGCTCTTTTAAGTGAAGATTATAAATTACAAATTATATATGAAATAGATGAACAAAACTATTTAAAAGATTATAAAGTAAATATATTAGAAAAATCCGAGCATTATTTTAATAATGATAATTTTGTAGATCCAAATAGCAGCAGTGTCACATTAAGATTAATATATAGAGATAGAGATTGGAGTAAATTACCACTTTCTAATAATTTTAAAAAAAGGTTTAGTAGCAAATATGGTATTTTTACTGATTTTCAAGTAATTAGATATTCAGGAATTAATTTGCAAAAAGGAATTGGAAATAAGCATGCATTAGAATTAACTCTTTCAGATGGAAGTAAAAAATATGTTGGTTTAATTTATAAAATTATTGATAACAAATTAGATGATATTGAAATTAAGTATTTGCCCAATTCTGATTATTCTAAGTATACAAAAGAAGAGGTTTATAATATGTTTTAAAGGAATATATTAATGTATCAGATTTTAGAAATTTTTTCATAAATAGTGATAAATATAATGATGAATTATCGGTTATGAGTTTAATGATGAGTAATCTTTCAAATGGAGGGACAACGGCGATGCATGGGGTAGAAGTCAATATAGGGACATACTTAACAAAAATGGATTTTAGTCCTCCAATTTTAAAAACCATATTTAGAATAGACAATGAAAAAAGTATTAGAGGTAAATTATATATCACAAAAAAGACGATACAAATAGGGGCGAATAAGAAGACAGTAAGAAGATATAAAGATGTATATGGAATTTTCTTAGGAGGATTTGATACAGAAGAAAATTATGAGAAACTCTTATCAAATTTCAACAAAGAAGAAGTAAAAGAGTATTATAAGAATATAGTAGAAGATATAGTAGAATATATAGAAAGAGAAAAGCCAGATGGAACGAATGACTATTGCTATTGGATAACAGGCTATAGTATAGCAGGTGGGATAGCAAATGAAGTAGCAAGTGAATTATCAAAAAGTAGTGAAGTTTATTGCTATACATTCGGTGCACCAAAGAACCATAAGGGAAATAAGAATACATATCAAAATAATATTAAGAATATAATCAACGAAGACGACTTTTTTATAAAACCTCTTATAGAAGAAAAAGAATATTATAGAAAA
>JAFXWR010000260.1 GCA_017542725.1 Lachnospiraceae bacterium
GATAAACTTGATGTCATAAGTGTAGCCTCATTTACAGCGTAGGCTTTAAAAACTTCTTCTTCATCTCTTATGACCTTTGCCTCTATCATGCTTCTCTCTTCAAACAAATAATCTTTTTTCTTTATTCTATCTATTGCAATTTCTAAATCTTCAAAATCATTTACAGAAGTTAAAAAGCCGATAGTCCCCGCATTGACACCAAGTATTGGTATGTCAAGCTTTCGTGCAATTCTTGCTGATTTAAGTATGGTTCCATCTCCACCAAAAGAAAGTAATAGATCAAAACTATTCTTGAAATTTTTATCGTGTATTTCGTCATAGAATTCTTCTACTTCATCAAAAGTAATAATTTGATAGTTTATCTTTTTCTTATCAAGCAAACTCTTTAGAGACTTTACTGTCACTTTGCCTTTACTTATATTATTTTTAGTCACAACTAATATATTCATCTATGCCTCTTTGTCCAATGTATCATGAGATTCTTTAACTACATTATTTATATATTCGTTGATTTTGCTCAATTCAAACCCTATATCAGATGCGTTTCTGTTCTCAACTTGCTTACTAATATATAATAAATACTCAATATTTCCAGCAGGACCTTTTATTGGTGAGAAATCTAACCCTAAAATAACAAAACCACTATCAATACAATAATCTATGACTGACTTAATCACTTCCTTATGGATTATACTGTTTCTAACTACTCCATTTTTTTCTACCAATTCTTTTCCTGCTTCAAACTGTGGTTTTATAAGCAATACTGACTCACCACTTTCTTTAAGCAATTCTTTTATAACTGGCAAAATCTTTTTAAGAGATATGAAACTTACATCAACTGATATAAAATCTATCGCATCGTCTCCTATGTCTTCTCTCGTCAAATATCTTGCATTGGTATTTTCCATCGTGACAACTCTTTCATCCGTTCTAAGTTTATAGTCTAGTTGATTAGTGCCACAGTCTACAGCGAATACTTTTTTAGAGCCATTTTGAAGCATGAAATCAGTAAAACCACCAGTGGAAGACCCTATATCGATGCAAGTCTTGTCGTTCAAATCTATATTAAAAACCTCTGCAGCCTTTTCAAGTTTTAAACCACCACGGCTAACATATTTTAGTTTTTCTCCTCTATACTCAACATTTGCATCTCCTTTAATCATAGTGCCAGGCTTATCTTCTTTTTGATTATTCACAAAGACATTGCCTTCCATTATTGCAACTCTCGCCTTCTCTCTAGCAGGGAAGAAACCATTTTCAGTTAAATATACATCAAGTCTAATTTTTTTTATTTTATTATCCAAAACAATATACCTTTTATAAAATCTTTTTTAATATGCTATCACTATTAATCCCAAGTGCTTCACGAAGTTTGCTTACATTTCCATGCTCTACATAGGCATCTGGAAGAGAAATCAAAGTTACTTTTATGTCATAATTTTTATCATGGACATAGTCTTCAATCTCTTGACCAATGCCACCATTTAATACTCCTTCTTCCATAACCACAAGCTCTTTGATATTCTCTTTGCATAACTCATCTATTGCTTCCAAGTCTATTGGTTTAGCAAATCTAGCATTGACTAAAATAGGATTTATATTTTTTGATTTAAGTTTTTCTTTAATATGCTCTGCCGTCGACACCATAGATCCCAATGCAAATATAGCAATATCTTCCCCATCACATAGTCTCTCTGATTTGCCATACTCAATCGCCTTCATCTTATCTCTAAGTTCACTATATGCTACTCCCCGTGGGTATCTAATCGCAACTGGTCCTTTTATGTTGTAGAGTGCAAACTCCAACATATTTTCAAATTCCAAATCATTTTTTGGGGCAAGAATTGTCATATTTGGAATGAGCCTTAGATAAGATATGTCAAAAATACCTTGATGGGTTTCTCCATCTGCACCTACAAGTCCTGCTCTATCAATTGCAAATACTACATGCTGATTTTGCAAGCACACATCATGAATAATTTGATCAAATGCCCTCTGTAAGAATGACGAGTAGATACATACTATTGGAAGCGCCCCCGAAAGCGATAATCCAGCCGCAAATGTAACTGCATGCTGCTCACATATACCTACATCAAAAAACCTTTCAGGGAATCTTTGGCTAAATTCTGTAAGTCCTGTACCATCTGCCATCGCTGCTGTTATAGCAACAATATTTGTATCCTTTTCAGCCAGTGAAATAAGCTTATCCGAAAAAACTTTAGTATAAGTTCTGTCATTGGATTCTTTAATTATTTTTCCTGTCTCTCTATCAAATGGCCCAACACCATGGAAAAGCGTAGGGTCTTTTTCAGCTGGTTCATATCCTTTTCCTTTTTTTGTCTTCACATGTATTACTATTGGTTCATTTAAATTCTTTGCAGAAATGATGGCATCATATAATTCTCTAATATTGTGACCATCAATTGGTCCCACATAGTTAATATTTAAATTTTCAAAGAACATTCCTTCTGAAGCAATTATCTGCTTAAAAATATTTATTATAGTAATTAATATTTTTTTAAAAAATAATCCTATACCTGTCTTTTCAAGCTCATTTTTTAATGTCTTTTTTAACTCACTATATCCATGAGAAGATCTTACTCCAAGAAGTGCTTTATTGAGACCGCCATTACTTTTTGAGATTGACATCTCATTGTCATTTAAAATTATAATATAATTACTTTTTAAGTTGCTAAGATTGTTAAGCGCTTCAAAAGCCATACCACCTGTAAGTGCACCATCACCTATAACAGATACAACTTTATAATCATCATTTTTCAAATCGCGAGCAACACACATTCCAAGTCCCGCAGATATAGAGGTAGAACTGTGACCTGTATCAAATGAATCAAAAGGACTCTCTTTTCTCTTTGGGAATCCACTTATGCCACCAAAACTCCTAAGCTCACTAAATGCATCTTTTCTATCAGTCAATATTTTATATGCATATGACTGATGGCCGACATCCCATATTATTTTATCCTTTGGAAAATCATATGCTTTAATGAGTGCTATAGTAAGTTCTACAACGCCAAGGCTTGAAGCAATATGCCCTCCATTCTTGCTCGTTCTATCGATGATTAATTCTCTCACTTCACCTGCAAGCTGCTTAAGTTCTTCAAATGACAATTTCTTCACATCATCGACAGATTTTATATTACTTAAAATTTTTAAATCACTAGACATTATTTTTCTCTTGCCATAAGGTATTTTATAAGTTCCTTAAATACCATCGACTCTTTCTCATTCTTATCAGATGTCATACTTTCAACCAAATCCAAACTAGTATTAAACAAATAATCTAACCTTTTCTTTGACTCATTAACTCCGACCTTGCTCACATATGTTACTTTATGATTCTTCTTATCAGAATCAACAGACTTACCAATCTTTTCAGTTGTTTGTTCTATCTCAAGTAAATCATCTTTTATCTGGTATGACTCCCCAAGACAATACCCAAGTTTTTCTAAGGTTTCTATTTTACTATTATACAATGACGACATATTTGCACCCACCACCATACTGGCAGTTAAAAGCGCATTGGTTTTTCTTTCATACATAAAGAACAAATCGTCAATAGTCAAATTATTATTTGTAGTATTCATCACATCAAATACTTGACCCGAAATCATTCCATCAAGGCCAGAAAGTCTAAGAATTATAGCTGCCGAAGTTGCCACATAATTTCCAATTTCAGTATATAAAAACTCAAGTACCATATCCATTAGTATTCTTGTAGCTTCCATGTATAGCGCATCACCTACGAGAACAGCAATATCTTCACCATATTTTTTCCACACTGTAGGTTTCCCACGTCTTAATTCATCATTATCCATACAAGGCAAATCATCATGCACTAGGGAAAAAGTATGTATTAACTCCATTGCAACCATTAAAGGTGCTATAAGCAAAAAATCTTCTCCTTCGCAAAAATTGTAAGTTACAAGCATAAGAAATGGTCTAATTCTCTTTCCATTTGATAAAACCGCATAATCAAGAGCCTCTTTAAACTTTGGAATTTTGGAATCATCAAACTTTGTCAGTTCTTTATATACCGCATCGAAATAATTATTAAAATGGTACATCACTTCTTCAAGCGTTATTTCTTTCTTGTTAGAATTTCTCATCAAGTACTCTTGATAGTCAAAAAGAATAGTCTGAAACTTATCAAGTGCTTTATTACTTTCAACATACAAAGGCAATCTTCCTTCTGTAATAATCGGACTTACATTGGGAAACTTTTTGTTCATTAACTTTTCTTTTGACTTTTTGAAATTAATTATGTTATTACTCATTATTTGTTTATAACTTTTAAATCCTTATCAATCTTTTCTATCCTTTTTGACAAGTCGTTGACTAGTTTTACTCCTTTTTCGTACAGCTCCATCCCTTTTTCTATGGTACACTTGTCATCATCCATCTGCTCGATAATTTTATCGAGAGTCTTAAACGAATCATCTATACTAAGTTCTTTCTTTACTTCTTTTTTCATATGTCCTCCATCTTACTTAATTATCTTTGTAACCTGTGATTCTATCGTTCCATCCTTGACTCGTGATAAAATCAATGTTCCTATTTTCACATCTTTAATGCTCTTTATTTTTTTACCGCTTTTATTTGTAGTATATGCCATCCCCTTACTTATACTTTCTAACGGATCTCTACTCTTTAGCATCTCGATATAATTTCTCAATTCACTTTTTACATTCTGCATCTTGCTAGATATCGAATTCTTTAAATTAACTCTTATATGTTTCAAATTGTCTTTATATCTATCTACTCTTGCTCTTGGCGACAAAAATGAAATTTGTTTTTTTGCATTATCCAGTTTTTCTTTCAATCTATCAAGTTTTTCTTCAATAATGTTGTCTAGAGTAAGTTTGTAATTTTCTATATCATTTTCAAAATCTTCATAGGAAAATGTCGCTAATTCTCCTGCCGCCGTCGGTGTAGCAACCCTTTTATCAGCTACAAGGTCTGATATTGAATCATTTATTTCGTGCCCCACTGCCGATATAATTGGTGTTTTAGCATTGAATATAGCATATGCCACTCTTTCATCATTAAAACAATATAGATCTTCAATTGAACCACCACCACGTCCTACAATAATCACATCCAGGTCCATCTTGTCAAGTTCCATGATGCCATCTACTATAGTTTTATAGGCATTCTCGCCTTGCACCAAAGATGGGTACAAAACAACATTTGCATATGGATTTTTATCCTTAATTGTCTTAAATATATCTCTAATTGCTGCACCATTTTCCGCTGTAACTACTCCGATATTTCTTGAATACTTAGGTATTTCTTTTTTGTAGGATTCGTCAAACATACCAAGTTCTGAAAGTCTTTTCTTTAACTCTTCTAGTTTTATGAAATATTCACCAAGTCCAGAATTTTCAATCTTACTTACGTAGATAGCATAGGTTCCGCCCTTTTCATATACAGCTACTTTTCCATATACTATAATCTGTGCTCCATCATTAATATTGCTTAGGTCTACACTTGCACCACTATAGTTAGTAAATACTATACACTGAATCGCTGCCTGCTCATCTTTTAAAGAAAAATAGTAATTGCCTCTTGACTCTTTAAGGTTTGATACTTCTCCTTTAACTATAACATTTCTTAAAATGTTATTATCAGAAAACAGTTCCTTTATATACTTATTAAGTTGTGATACTGTCACTGCCTCTCTCATCTATTCGTTAATTCTCTTTCTATAAATAGTAGATAAAACGCCATTTACAAATTTGTCAGCTTTGTCATCACCATACACTTTAGCAAGTTCTACTGCCTCATTGATTGCAACTGGTATATCTATAGATGCATCATAATACATCTCATAAATAGCAAGCCTTATAATAGTGATTTCCGCCTTGGCAACTCTCTTTATATCCCATGACTCAAGGTTATCTGCTATGAGTTTATCTATCTCATCAGTCTTCTCGATCACTTCTTTAACTTTATTTTTTATATCTCTTATATTGTCATCTTCTGTGAGAGTCACTGTTACTGCAGCATCACTAACATTTTCACTTTCCGTTTCTTTCTCTTTCAAGCTCACCTTTGCTATGTTTTGATGATATTTTGAACTACTCTTTGTGTATTCATTTTCATCATCATCTTCTTCATAAGGAAAATTTAAAAAGTAGTTTAACAAAAGCTGATCAATGTCAGTCTTCATACAATAATACATAAACAAAATCTTAAACTTATGATCTCTTATCTCTCTAAACGTCATTTATCTTTGCAACCCTTACGCTTACTTCTTTGACATTTAAATCAAGCATTGATTCAATTGATTCTTTTACTTTTTCTTGTATACTTGTGCAAGTCTTTCTTATGTCTTTTCCCTGTTCTAATACTATCGTAAGTTTGGCAACTATATTCTTTCCGCTGTCATCTTTTTCAATAACAACACCTTTTTTCAAGCTATTAGAACCAATAAATGGCAATGCTTTAAATGTCACGCCCTCTCCAAGCGCCAAAACTCCTGGCACACTTGTTGCTGCCATACCTGCAATCATAGATATTGTGTCATCTGCCACTTTAACATCTGTTTTGATATTCAACTCAGCCATGTTACTCCTTTCACAATACAAAACTACCTAACTCCACATCAAAAACTAACAAGTTTCCTTGCCGTGCTTCGTTAAGATATATTGCGTATATTATACCAAAAATAGAAATTTTATGCAATGTAAGAAAAAATCCTTATAATATGCTATAATGTACACATGAAATCAATATACGAAATACTTGAAATGGATAAAGTCTTGGCGAGACTTTCTAACTTTGCCGATTCAAGTGATGGCAAGTCAATTTGCTTGGCATTAAAAAAAATAGATAATAAAAATGAATTATATAAAGCGATAAACGAAACAGACGCTGCTGTATCTTGCCTTAAAAGTTCAACCGCACCTACATTTTCTAAATTGAATGACCTAAGTGAAGCGATGGTTAGATTATCAAAAGAAGCAGCACTTAATATATCAGAACTTCTAAATATCTCAAACTGCCTTGACATAGCCGACAGACTTATAACCTATAGAAACAATAAAGAATTTAACTCTTGTCTTGATATCTATTTTAACTCTTTGGATTCTCTTAGATATGAAAACGATGAAATAAAAAGAGTAATAGTTTCTGAAAATGAGATTGCCGATAGTGCATCTTCCGTTCTTCTTGCTCTAAGAAGAAAGAAAATGCTTTTAAAGGAAAAAATTCATACAACAGCAAATAGACTTTTGAATACCTATGGTCAATATCTACAGGAACCAGTGCTTGCAAATAAGGATGGCGCAATCTGTCTGCCGGTAAAGTCAGAGTATAAAAGCAAAGTTGATGGCACTGTCCACTCAGTATCTGGAAGTCAGTTTACTATATTTATAGAGCCAAAAGAAATCATTGGCCTCAATAATGAGATTGCCGAAAACGAAGCACTTGAACAAGTTGAAATCACAAAAATACTATATGAATTGTCAAAAAGACTAGTACCACATGTAGATACTATTAAAACAAATTATAAAAGTTTAGTTGCTCTTGATTTTGCATTTGCCAAAGCAAAATATGCAAATGACATAAATGCAACTCTCCCTATAATAAATGATGAAGGAAAGATTAGATTGATTGATGCTAAGCATCCTTTAATAAAAAAAGATGATATAGTACCACTAAACATTAATTTGGGATTTGATTTTACTTCCTTGATTATAACTGGTCCTAACACTGGTGGCAAGACTGTATCACTTAAAACTGTAGGGCTAATGGAGCTTATGGCATTATCTGGACTCTTTATACCTTGTGCCGAAAACTCACAGATTGCAATATTTGATAACATCTTTGCAGATATTGGTGACGAACAAAGCATAGAGCAAAGTCTTTCGACTTTTTCATCTCACATGACAAACATTGTGAGTATTTTGAAAAATGTAACAAGTAAGTCACTTGTTTTACTTGATGAAATATGCACCGGTACAGACCCTATAGAAGGTGCAAACCTAGCCATATCAATATTAAATGAACTTTTATCAAAAAATATCCGTGTTATCGCTACTACTCACTATCCAGAATTAAAACGATATGCTCTGACAAAACAAGTGGTTAAAAATGGTGCCTTTGAATTCAATGTTGATACACTAAAACCTACATATAAACTCTTGATAGGCATTCCTGGTAAGTCAAATGCATTTGCCATATCAGAAAAACTTGGATTAAACAAAAATATAATTTCAAATGCAAAAGAACTCTTAGATACTGAAGACATAAGATTTGAGGACATAGTTGCAAATCTTGAAGAAAGTAAAAAGACTATAGATAGAGAGCGAATCGAAATTGAACAATATAAATCTGAAATTGAAGAACTAAAAAATAAAGTAAAACGACAAGAAAAAGGCTTAAATGACAGAGCAGACTCTATAATTAGGCAAGCTAAAGAAAAAGCTCATGATATACTTTTTGATGCCAAAACTCTAGCCGATGAGACAATCAAAAGTATAAAGACAAGTGGCGGAGATCTCAATGCTTCCATAAACGAAAGAAGCAAACTTAATCGCGGACTTGCACAATCAGCTGAGTCGCTTATCGAAAAAGTTAAGGGACCTTCTCAGCCTCTTTCGGCTAAAAAGATTAAAATTGGTGCCACAGTTAAAGTTTTATCATTTAATTCAGAAGGCATAGTTGAAACTTTACCAGATAAAGATTATAATCTTTTTGTCCGCATTGGCATCATGAGAACTCTAGTAAATTTACGAGACTTAGAACTTGTAAATAGTGAAAACATCAAAGTAGATGGCACAAAAATAAAAAGAACCACCAATAAAGATGGTTCATCAAAAATTAAACTTGAAAAATCATATAATGTCAGCACCGAAATCAATCTAATAGGTAAAACTACTGACGAGGCATTACTAGAACTTGATAAGTATATAGATGATGCATATATAGCTCATATCCCGGTAGTAAGAATAATTCATGGTCGCGGCACTGGCGCTCTCAAAAAAGCTGTAAATGAGTTTTGCAGGAAATCACAAATAATTAAGAATTATAGACCTGGAGATTTCACCGAAGGTGGCGATGGTGTCACAGTAGTTTCATTTACTTAATAAAATCTTATGCACTCAACTCCATCAATAAGACCAACTAAGAGTTCTGTGAATAGCAGGCTCTTTTTCTTTGCCACATATTGAACCTCTACCTCCATCTCTTTGTCAAAAATCATCCTGCCCCTCGAGTCATAAATCATAACTCTATTTCCATATAGATATATCACATAGTCGTCGCTTATGTAAAAATTCTCATAATCAAAGTCGATTTTTTTATCAGCAAGCAGCGTTCCTATTTTATCAAAAATAATCATTCTATTATCTTCAAAAACTAATACCAAATAATTATTATTATACGATATTGAACGAATTTTAATATCAAACTCTTTTTTTGATGTAATAATTGGTTTAGTAGGATTTTTTGTAGAGACAAAGTACACACCGCCATCATATATTAGCGCAGAATTCTCATTATCGAAATAATATGCCCTTGCTAAAAACTTGTCATTAAACTCATCTATGAATTCACCTACCACTCTCTTAGAATTGGCATTTTGACCAGTCTCTCCAAAATTGTAATAAGTTGCTTTAGTATATATCTTATCATTTGAAAGACATACATATGCTACAGCCAGTTGCTCTCCATCATCAGAAGTTCCTAAGTCTATGGCCGTTCCGTCACCAGTCAAGTTTGTCTTGATACTTATATCGATTTCCTCACCACCACTTCGATAAAGATTAATATAACTATTCTCTTCGTCACTTTGTAAGATATATAATATGCCATCAGACGATAGAGATATTTTTTGAATAGGGTTTGTGACTGTGTTATTACCTCTTAATCCGTTTTCATCAAAAATATAAAACTCATAAGCGTTTCTATCAGCAATAGCGAAGTATTTGTTATTATTCTTATAAATTGGGTCCTTCATATTATAAGAAATAGTCCATCTTACTTCGCCTTTATCATTTATATAAGTAATTCCATCATTTGATACTCTCATCAATCCATTTTTGAAGCTATCATACTTTATGCTTTTATTATTGATATTGTCAGAACCTCTTGTGACACTTGTCTTCCATAGCATCTCAGTGACATTAAAATTTATAAATCTAATAGCAAAAAGTGCTGTACCAATAAGTAACAATACAAATACAAAAATCGCTATAAATTTTAAGTTGATACGATTTTTACGACCAACTTTTTTTTCTTTTTTTATTCCTAAGTCTTTAATTATAAAGTCATCTTTACTATTTTTTTTAACTTTAAAACTTGGGAGAGCGTTTTGCCCCCCCAAACTTATATTGTTTATATCTAACTTTTTCCTTGATTTACCTAACATCACTTAAATCTTAATATTTGCAAGTGCTTTTTTTACATATTCTTTATCAGATGCATATGTGACTCCGTACCACTTGTCATTTACTGGTAATACATGTACAGTTCCTTTTCCCTCTTTAATTACATCATTTACTACTGTAGGAAGTAAAAACTCCGATTTAATGTTGTCATTATTCTTTTCAAGGAACTTTATAAGTCTTGACTCCAATTCAAATACAAATTCATAAGGGAATCCAAACATGTTCATTGATACGAGGTCATTTTCTCCAATCACGACTTCTTTCTTGTTTTCATCTTCTCCAGTAATCCTGCCATCCGGTTTTTTACTAATTTCAAATGTCTCAACAACATCTGTCAAAAATCCATTAGCGTCTTGTTTGCAAAGTCCACGTGTTACTGTTCCATTTTCTGATAAAGTATTACCTATAACATATCCTGCCATACACATTCTATATCTATGGTCACATGCTGGGCACTGACCTGTACAAGATTCTGCATGTGTAACTAAGTGCTCATGAATTTTCTTAAATCCTTCAGTGCCATAGTAGTCATCTGCATTTATAACTATAAAAGGAGAATCTATCACATCTTTAGCACAGTAGATGGCGTGTGCTGTACCATATGGTTTCTTTCTTCCTTCTGGACATTTAAAACCACTTGGCAACATATCAAGTTCTTGGAAGGCATATCTACATTTTACTTTTTTCTCAAGACGATTACCTATAATCTCTTTAAAATCTTTTTCTATCTCTTTTCTTATGATAATTACTACTTCATCAAAGCCTGCATCCATTGCAGCCTTGATGCTATAATCCATTATTATTTCTCCATTTGGTCCAAGCGGAGTCAATTGCTTTATGCCCTCTCCAAATCTAGAACCAATTCCAGCGGCCATGATGACTAACTGAGTTTTCATATCTATTTCCCCTTTCTTCTAAAAAGC
>JAFXWR010000261.1 GCA_017542725.1 Lachnospiraceae bacterium
TAACCGCTACTATACACCCCAATAGCAATATTGCTACACTTCCTATACCTATAACTTTCTTTTTCATTTCGTCCTTCATATTCAACCCTTTCTTATCTAAAATTCTTCTTAATAATGACTAATTCAATCTCATTAAGTCAATTACCCTCTGTTCGCTAAAATAAAAACGCCTAAAACATTCGTAGTAAATACAAAAATGTAATATTTTAAAGATTTAAAAATCACCTGTATTATATATAAAACTATCTAAATAATTTTATAAAACATCTAACATAGATTTTTCATTTTTGTGCATCAAAAAAGAGTTTAGTTATAGTTTTCCTACGGAATATAACTCAACCCTTTTTTCGTATTTTTATTCGATTTACATTAGTATAACTCTTCATATTTCGAGTGACAAGATGCAAAAAATAGCCTTGTTATGATTTTATATGAATACCAATAATACTTACAAAATAAAAGGTAGTCAGATGACTACCCTTTATCTTAATTACTATAATCCTCAATCGTTATATTAACTTCTGTACCTAATGGGTTTGTATAATGTATACCACCTTCAGGCATTTGATAACTACTAGTAAGACCAGTACTGTTTCTTTTTTCCATAATACTTTCAAGTACTGTCTTACCCTCTCCAGCACCCCAATAAGAATTCTTACTACTTACGCTATCAAGATAATTATTATTTATAAAACGTACTCGTTTCATAATATTTGCATTGTTTTTATCTAAACTATCTTCAGCATTTATAAGAATTATACTTATCGTTCTATAAAGTTCGTCCTGATATAATAACGGTGTACCCTCAATAGCGTCTACTCCATAAGGATAATTACTTAATACCTTTCCACTTGCATATTTACCCCATTGGTCATGCGCATCTACTACTATATCAAAACTACTTATGCTCTGCCACATCTTAGTTTCAGTATCACCACCATTTTTATAATGACTATACAAATATTCTAATGCAGAAGTACCTTTATTAGCCATATCTTCATTTAAAGTAGCTTTTACAGTATCACCATCAAGATTATACTTTGCACACAATGTATAATCTACTTCCACATTCTTTACTCCTACTATCTCTAAGGTATCTAACAGATTTGGCGCAGTTTTCTTTCTTGTCCACCAAGGAAGGTTTGCTCTAGTATCTTCCCCATCAAGTACCGTCTGTGCGTCTAATATAGAATTCTTAAAAGTTTCATAGCTATCATAAGTAGTATCTGTAAAATCTATCAAATTCATTAAATAGATTATAGGCAATTGATTATATCGTAGTCTACAACCTCTTGTATAAGTAATAGTTATTGGTGACCCTGTAAGAATTACACCATTTAATAGTAAGCCATTATCTGTTACCTCATAAGTCACATCAAAATCACCATACCACTCTCTTTCATCTTCACTGTTATGTAGTAACCTACTTGAACTTGTATCAAGACGATATTGTGACTCTATATACTTATGATTTATTCCCTTTCTACCTACAAAACTACTATTTGTATACACAGATACTTCGTCTGTAGCTGCTTTTTCCTTATCGTAGTCAGAAATATCAGTAGTAGGTACAGTCCAAACTTCCTCAGTTTCACTATTATCCTTAACTTTATAAGTTATACTTTTGACTTTTAACTGCAACTTTGTGTACTCAGGATTATTTACATAGGATGCAAGTTCTGCCTTTGCTTCATCTGTATAA